>DATKFK010000970.1:0-2130 GCA_035544375.1 Thermoanaerobaculia bacterium | reverse complement strand
GCGCCCCGGAGGCAGCGCCGCGGCGGCCTGGCGCGCGGCGCGGCCGACGGCGGCGAGGATGTGCTCCGCGGGCCGCTCGGGGCGGTCGTGGATGTCCTGGGTGGCGTCGAGGCGCAGGCCGTCGAGGTGGTACTCCTCGATCCAGTGGACGGCGTTGGCGATGAACAGCTCGCGCACCTCGGGAGCGCCGTAGAAATGGATCGCCTTCCCCCACTCGTTCCCGTGCCGATCGGTGAAATAGCCGGGCGAGTACTGCTCGAGGTAGTTGCCGTCGGGGCCGAGGTGGTTGTAGACGACGTCGAGGATGACGGCGAGGCCATGGCCGTGCGCCGCGTCGACGAAGCGTCGGAAGTCGTCGGGCTCGCCGTAGAGGCGGGTGGGCGCGAACAGGTCGACGCCGTCGTAACCCCAGCCGAAGCGGCCGGGGAACTCGGCGACCGGCATCACCTCCAACATGGTGACGCCCAGGTCGGCGAGCCCTGCCAGCCGGCGCGCCGCCGCCGCCCAGGTGCCCTCGCGGGTGAAGGTACCGGCGTGCATCTCGTAGATCACCTGGCCCTGCCGCACCGCGCCGCGCCAGGAGGCATCGCGCCAGCGGTAGGCCGCCGGGTCCACCACCCGCGAGGGGCCGTGCGGGCCTTCAGGCTGGAAGCGCGAGGCAGGGTCGGGGAAGGCGTCGCCGCCGTCGAGGCGGAAGCG
The DNA here is from genome assembly GCA_035544375.1 of Thermoanaerobaculia bacterium. GTDB lineage: Bacteria > Acidobacteriota > Thermoanaerobaculia > Multivoradales > UBA5704 > JASLEW01. The sequence continues at coordinate 1,431 of DATKFK010000970.1, read as the reverse complement.
GTAGAGGTCGCCGGCGGCGGCCGCGGCGGCGAGGCCCGAGAAGTAGCCGCCGCCCGCCTCGCGCTCGAGGTCGAGGCCCGACCGGCCCGGCGAGGCGAACACCACCTCGACCCGCCGCCGTGCGGGCGCCCAGACGCGGAAGTGCACGCCGCCGCCGGGCACGATTTCCGCGCCGACGGGAAGCCGCCGCCTCAAGGTGGCGGGGGTCGCGATCGGTTGGAATGGCGGCATCGTGGTGGCGGGCACGCCGCAACGGACTGCACAGCCTGTGCCGGAGGACGGCGGCGCGGGGACCTTTCACCGGCGAATCGGGGCGCTCCCCGGACCCGTCCAATGCCGCCGCATGGTGAGCACTGTACCTTCCAGGAGGTGACGGCCCGGAGAGGGTGGCCAGGGGCGGCCGCGCCGCGCCGGCCCCCCGCGGCGGGCGGCGCTGAAACCGTTTTCACCCGGGGGTCCTTCGGGTTATATTAGCGCTCCCGCGCCAGTGGCCAGCGAGCCGCTTCCATTCCCGGCCCTCGGCGGCAACGCCAGCCGGCGGCGGGCTGGCGTTTGCCGGTTGGAGAGCCCATGAGCGACTCGAGTCCCAACGACGTCGTGCGCAAGCTGCGCGAGCTGTCACGGAACCTGTGGTGGTCCTGGCAGCCTGACATCCGCACCATTTTCCGGGAGCTGTCGCCGGAGACCTGGCGCGCGGTGTACCACAATCCCGTGGCGCTGCTGGCGCGCATGGACGGCGACGAGATCTCGGGGCGCGTTCACGATCTCGAGATGCAGACCCGCATCTACCAGGCCCACCGCCGCCTCGGCGAGTACCTGCAAGGCGGTACCGAATGGGCGACGGCCCATGCCGGACCGCTGCTCGCCCGGCCGCTCGCTTACTTCTCCGCCGAGTTCGGTTTGCATCATTCGATCCCGATCTACTCCGGCGGCCTCGGAGTGCTGGCCGGCGACCACCTCAAGAGCATGAGCGACCTGGGGGTGCCGGTGGTGGGCGTCGGGCTCCTCTACCACGAAGGCTACGTGCACCAGCAGATCGACGCCACCGGCTGGCAGCAGGACCTCTACGAGCCGATCGCGGTCGAGGAGCTGCCGGTGGATCCCTGGCCGGGACCGGACGGCGAGCAGCTGCGCTTTGCGGTCGAGCTGCCCGGCAGGGAGGTCTACCTGTGCGTGTGGCACGTGCAGGTGGGACGCAACTCCCTGTTGCTGCTCGATGCCCGCGACGAGGCCAACTCCGCGGCCGACCGCGAGCTCACGGCACGGCTCTACGGCGGCGACCAGGAGACCCGCATCCAGCAGGAGATCCTGCTCGGCGTCGGCGGCTTTCGCGCCCTGCGCCGGCTCGGCATCCGCCCCTCGGTGCTGCACCTGAACGAAGGGCACTCGGCCTTTGCCCTGCTCGAGTGGGCGCGGCAGCGGGTCGAGGAG
>DATKFK010000969.1:0-3507 GCA_035544375.1 Thermoanaerobaculia bacterium | reverse complement strand
GCCAGGTCGATTTCCGAGGTGCGCGCGGCGAGCAGCGCATGCGCCTGTGCCTCGAGCTCGTTCGCGGTCAGGCCGCGCAGGCGCCGATCGATCTCGCGGACGCCGGGCGAGGCCGCCGTCGAGGCGGCGACCGAGCTAAGGAGGCTGAGCGCGAGCTCGCGCCACGCCGGGCCGCGTGCCCCGCCGGTAGCGTGAATGACCGGCATCCTGTGCATGCGCGCACGGGCGATCGCATCCGCCGAGGGCGGCTCGGCCGCAAATCCGGGGAGGGCGCGGGCCTGCTCCTCGGCGATGGCGGCGGCGAGCTCGAGATACTCCCCGATCGCATGACCGGCGGCGCCCGGCAGGGCCAGCTGCCGCAGCCGCCGTGCGCGGGCATTGAACGGGCCGTCGGCCCCGGGCAGTCGGATGCGCGGGAGAGCGAGCTGGGCGCTGGCCTCAATTTGGCCCGGTTCGAGGATTCGCTGCATGAGTGATCTGGCGGAACCACGCGCGATGATGCTTCCACGCCCAGCCGCGCGTCACGGTGCCGCGGACCATCGCGTCCACGGAGCCCTTGACCCAGAACCCGGCGTAGATATGGACAAGGATGGCACAGATCAGGGCGAACGCGCACACCGCATGCACGAGCGAGGCGAGGCGAATCAGGCCGACGGGGAAGTAGAGCGAAAAGTAAGCGCGCCAGATGACGAGGCCGGAAAGGAGCAGTCCGACCATGCCGATGACGAGCACGAGGAACAGGAGCTTCTGCCCGCCGTTGTAGCGCCCGACTTCCGGAAGACGGTCCTCGCGGCTGTTCACGACGTCGCGCCACTGTTTCAGCCACTGCCAGTCGGCGGGCTTCATACGGTTGTCGCCCCACAGCGCCGCGGCGAGCATCAGGAAGATGAGTGCGGCGGTGAGGCCGATGAACGGATGGAGGATCCGCGTCCAGGGACCGCCGCCGAAGAGGTTGCTGAACCAGAACAGCGCCGGATGAAACAGCGCGAGGCCCGAGAGCGCCGCCAGTACGAAGGCGATCGCGTTCAGCCAGTGATTGGTGCGCAATTCGGCGCTGTAGCGCACCAGGGAGTCGCGGCGCTGGTTGTCGCTCATGAGCCCTTCTCCGCGGCCGCCTCGTCGGCGGGAGTGACTTCGTTTCTGCCGACCCGCACGAAGTGGAAGAAGCCGACGAGCGCGGTGAGGGCCATGGCCGCGAGCGCGACGGGCTTGGAGGCGCCCTTCCACAGGCTGACCATGGCGCTGATGTGTGGATCGGGCGCGAGCCCTGAATAGAGGGCGGGCTGGTCGGCGTGATGCAGCACGTACATGACGTGCGTGCCGCCGACACCCGCTGGATCGTACAAGCCCGCCTGGTCGAAGCCGCGGGACTTCAAGTCCGCGACGCGCTCGGCGGCGTGCTCCTTCATGTCCTCCTTGGTGCCGAAGACCAGCGCCCCGGTCGGGCAGGCCTTGATGCACGCGGGCTCGAGGCCGACCGCGACGCGATCGGAGCACAGCGTGCACTTGTAGGCCTTCTTGTCTTTTTTCGAGATCCGGGGAATGTCGAAGGGGCAGCCGGTGACGCAATAGCCGCAGCCGATGCAGTTCTCTTCGTGGAAATCAACGATCCCGTTGGAGTACTGCACGATCGCCCCTGGAGAGGGGCAGGCTTTGAGGCAGCCAGGATCGGCGCAGTGCATGCAGCCGTCCTTGCGGATCAGCCATTCGAGATCCCCCTTCGGGTTCTCGTACTCGGCGAAGCGCATCAGGGTCCAGGAGCGGTCGCTGAGGTCGGCGGGGTTCTGATACCCGCCGACGTTGGTGCCTATCTCATCGCGCAGGTCGTTCCACTCCATGCACGCGACCTGGCAGGCCTTGCAGCCGATGCACTTGGTGGTGTCGATGAGCTTGGCAACCTTGCCGGCGTACGACTGCCGCACGCTCGGCTCTGGCATGGTGGTTGCGGAGCGGCGCACGATGTCGAGGGATTGCAGAGCCATTGTGCTTCCCCTAGACCTTCTCGACCTTGACCAGGAAGGACTTGAACTCCGGCGTCTGCGAGTTGCCATCGCCGACGAACGGCGTCAGGGTGTTGGCAAGGTACCCCGGCTTCGCGAGCCCCTTGAAGCCCCAGTGGATCGGAACGCCGACGTGGTGCAGCGTCTTGCCGTCCACCTCCATCGCGCGCAGGCGCTTGGTCACGACCGCTACCGCCTGGATATGCCCGCGGTTGGAGGACACCTTCACCTGATCCCCGGAGGCGATTCCCAGCTCCTTCGCGAGCGCATCGCCGATCTCGACAAACTGCTCGGGTTGCATGATCGCATTCAGCCGCACGTGCTTGGTCCAGTAGTGGAAGTGCTCGGTGAGGCGGTAGGTGGTGGCCGCGTGCGGGAAGTCGGCGGGCTTGCCGAAGGCCTTGCGATCCTCGGGGAAGACGCGGGCAGCCGGATTGTTCAGTGCGCGCGGCTCTTTCGGGCTCAGCGGATTGGCAGCGAGCGGCGTCTCGAAGGGCTCGTAGTGCTCGGGGAAGGGTCCCTCGGCAAGATTCTTGCGGCCGAAAAAGCGCGCCACTCCTTCCGGGTTCATGATGAACGGTCCCATGCCGTGCGTGGGATCTTCATCGGCCTTGAAGTCCGGGATATCTGCGCCGCCCCAGCCACTGCCATTCCAGGCAATGAGCTTGCGGTCGGGGTTGTAGGGCTTACCGTTCAGATCGCAGGAGGCGCGGTTATACAGGACGCGCCGATTCGCTGGCCAGGCGAAAGCCCAGTTGAGGGTCTCGCCGAGACCGCTCGGATCGGCGTTGTCGCGGCGCGCCATGAGATTGCCGGTCGGTCCCCAGGCACCGCAGAAGATCCAGCAGCCGCTCGCGGTGCTGCCATCGTCATGGAGCTCGGCGAAGCCGGCGAGCTGCTCGCCGGCCTTGCGCGTGACCTTGGTCGGGTCCTTCGGATCGGTGAGGTCCTTGAGAGCCTTGCCGGAGTACTCGCGCGCGAGCTCCTCCGCCGAGGGGCTGCGTGGCTGCACATAGGGCCAGCTGAGCTTCACGATCGGATCGGGATAAGCTCCGCCCTCGGCCTGATAGAGCGCACGCATGCGTGTGAAAATTCCCGCCATGATCTCGAGGTCGGAACGCGCCTCCCCGGGCGGGTCGGCACCCTTCCAGTGCCATTGCAGCCAGCGCGAGGAGTTGGTAAGCGCGCCATACTCCTCGGCGAAGCAGGACGTGGGGAGCCGGAACACCTCGGTCTGGATCTGCTTCGGATCGACGTCGTTGTGCTCGCCGAAGTTGCGCCAGAACTCGGACGTTTCCGTGGCCAGTGGATCCATGACGATCAGGAACTTGAGCTGCGCGAGGCTGGCGTTCAATTTCGCTTTGTTGGGCGCCGCCGCGAGGGGATTGAACCCCTGGCAGATGAAGCCGTGCATCTTGCCCTGGTTCATCAGCTCGAAGAACTGCAGCATGTCGTACAGCTTGTCGAGCTTCGGCAGATAGTCGTAGCCCCAGTGGTTATCGGCAGT
>DATKFK010000968.1:0-5443 GCA_035544375.1 Thermoanaerobaculia bacterium | reverse complement strand
TGCCGCTGGCCAGCCTGCCGGTCGAGATCGCCGGGCGCAACCGGATGATGCGCAAGATGATCGTCGACTCGATCGAAAGCGATCCCGAGTGGCGGCAGGGAGAGTACACGCGCCAGCCGCGCGGCCTGGTCTCGGCGATCCACGTCCTGGTGATCATGGTGTCGAGCCCCTTGCAGTGGCAGAAGGAGGCCCCGACCCGGGTGCAGGCCGAAGAGCTGCTGGCGACCCAGGTCAAGCGCTGGTCCGATCGGCTCGACGCCAACGACACCATCTACCAGTTCGAGGCGTCGCGCGATTACAACCCGCTGCCGCACCTGGGCGAGATCCGGGCGCCGCTCTATGCCGTCAACTCCGCCGACGACCAGATCAACCCGCCGGAGCTCGGCATCCTCGACGAGGCGATCCGCCGCGTGCCCCACGGCCGCTACATCCTGCTGCCGATCACGGCGGAGACGCGCGGCCATGGCACCCACTCGCTGCCGGCCGTCTGGGGCAGGTACCTCGAGGAGCTCCTCGCCGCCTCGGAGCGGCCGGCAGGGGCGGCGGCGCGGCGGGCGCCTGCCGTTCCACGTTCGCGGGGCAACTGAGGGCTACTGAACCGAGGGCTACTGATAGTAGCCGGTCACGTCGAGCACCAGGCTCACGCTGCCGCCATTGCCGGCGAGATGGGCCGTCGCCGACACGCTGCCGGCCGGACTGCCGGTGAGCGCGATCGTCCCTCCTGCCGCGGCGCGGACCTGGCCGCGGTGGAAGCTGACGGTCACCCCGGGCGCCGCGGCACCGGCCGCCGAGACCGCCAGCGAACCGCGGCTGGCCGGCCGCAGGGCGATGACGTTGGCGGCTACCGCCTGAGCGCCGGCCGGCACGCCGCACTGTCCGGCGATGGCGAAGGTGCGGCTCGCGCCGCCGGTCAGCGGCGGGCCGCCGTCGGGGCCGGCCGGCCGCCGGGTATCGACGACCCTGCAGGGAGCGGGAAGCGGGTGCAGGGTCGGCGGCGCCGCGCCCGGCTGATACGCCCATAGCGTGGCGTTCTCGTCGGCGACGTAGAGCCTGCCGCCGGCCACGATCGGGCTCTCCCAGTGGATGGGCCCGATGCCGGCGTCGGCGAACAGCTGCTTGCCCGTGACCGGATCGAGCGCCCGCAGGCCGCCGGCGCCGGCGTAGTAGAGGATGCCGTTGGCCACCACCGGCGAGCTGCCGCCGCCGCCCTCGTTCCACTGCGGAAAGATCGTCGGATTGCCGGCGGCGTCCACGAAGAGCTGCATCGCCGAGATGCCGTTGTCGTTGGCGAAGAAGATCCAGACGTTGCCGTCCTGCGGATCGACCCACACCGCCGGCGCGGTGAGCAGCGGCCCGCCCTGGGTCACGGGCACCGGTTCGAGCTCGCCCGCCGTGTGGCCGGGGCCTCCCTGGCCGCTGAGGTTGTCGAGGTCGATCAGGTGCAGCTCGCCGCCCGGCTCCCTGCCGCCCTGCACCGCCAGGTGCGGATGACGGCTCGCCGGTGCCGCCGGCAGGATGGCGGGCGCGGTGCATCCCAGGTCCTCGCCGGCGTTCTGCAGATCCTGGAAGTCGTTTGGCGTGTAGGAGTCGACCGGCAGCCCGCCGGCAGCCCCGGTGCCGTCCGGATGCAGGGCGAGCACGCTGTCCCCCCAGTCATGGCCGCCGTGGTCGGCGTCGAAGGCCCCGACGCCGGTGGCAAAGAAGATCCGGTCGAGGTCGGAGTCGTAGGCGACGCCGGCGCGCGCCCAGACCCCGGCCTGGGTTTGCGTGCAGTCGGGAGCGCCGCCGGCGGCGAAGTGGACGGCCTGATCGCTGCAGACGGCGTTCCACACCCGCTGCGTCCCGGTGGCCAGGTCGATGGCGGTGACGTGGCCCTGGTAGTCGCCGGCACTTCCCGGGTAGCCGCTGCTGGCGACGTACAGGTAGGAGCTGCCGTCCGCAGCGGTGGCCACGGACAGGGCCGCCGCGCCCTGCTCGACGGCGGGCTTCAGCGTGGCGGTCTGCGGCCAGCCGCCGCTCGTGACCTCGCTGCCGTCGCCGACCGCATACTTGTGGACCTTGCCGTCGAGGCCGTAGGCGTAGACGAACTGGCGGCCGGGATCGATCGCCGGCGAGGAGGTCGTATAGCCGGGCTGGTTCGCCGGGCGCCGTGCCCAGACCATGGCGCCGGTCGCCGCGTCGAGGGCGAGCAGCATGCCCTTCCTGGTTTCGAGGAACAGCAGGTCCTTGGTGCCCTGGGGCGTGGCGGCGCCGGCCAGGAAGACCGGCGGGCCGTCCACGACCCCCGGCAGGGCCACGTGGTAGCGCACCCCCAGGGTCGCGACGTTGGCGGCGCCGAGCGCCGTCTCCGCCGGGTTGTTGCCGGAGTGCCTGGCATCGTAGCCGAACTGCGGCCAGTCGGCGCCGGCCGCCGCGAGCGGTGCCGGTCCCAGCGCGGCGCCCAGGACCAGGCATCCCGCCAGCGTCAGGGCCCGCGGCTTCGCGCCGGCGCGCCTCTCCACCTTCGCCGCTGCGTCCTCGTCTGGCTTCATGGTTTCCATCTCCCCGCCAGGCCATGGCGCGCCCGCTGCCTTCCGACGCTTCCGGCGCTCCCGGCATGCCACCGGCGAGGCGCCGGCGACGAGGGTGAGGTGCAACCTCGATACCAACCGGCACGCGGACGGCACGCGGAGCTCCGGGCTCCGGCCACGGACGCCTGGACGGGCACGTGGTTTGAAAGGATTCCTCGCCACAACGGGCCAGCTGGGTCAGGCCCATCGCGGCAGGCAGAGGGCGAGATCGGGCCCTGCCCGCTCCAGGAGAGCCGGTATGGCTGGGAAGGCTGTGTTGGCCGGAAGGGCTGGGTTGGTTGGGAAGACTGCGCTGGTTGGGATGGTTGCGGTGGCGCTCGGGGTGGCCGCCGAGGTTGCGGTGCGGGCACAGTCAGCGCCGTCCCCCGCATGGATGCAGTTCGGCTTCGATGCGCGGCACAGCGGCGTCAACGACCGCGAGACCGCGATCCATCGCGGCAACGTCGCCAGCCTCCACCTGCTCTACCAGGTCACCTTGCCAAGCATCGCCGATGGCGCGGCGGTCTTCCTGCCGGCGGTGCAGACCGCGCGGGGCGTCAAGGACCTTCTCTTCCTGACCACCAAGGACGGACGCCTGCTGGCCCTCGACGCCGCCACCGGCGCAACCCTGTGGTCGGCACATCCGGCGGCAGGTCCCGGCTTCACCACCTCGTCGCCGGCCATCGATCCGGACCTCGGTCACGTCTACTCCTACGGCCTCGACGGCAAGGTCCACAAGTACGCGGCCGCAAACGGCAGCGAGGTCACGACCGGCGGCTGGCCCGCCGTGGCGACCGTCAAGCCCGACGTGGAGAAGGGCTCCTCGGCGCTGGCGGTCGCTACCACCGCCAGCGGTGCTTCCTACCTCTACGTCGCCAGCAGCGGTTATCCCGACGATGCCGGCGACTACCAGGGACATGTGACCGCCGTCGATCTCGCGACCGGTGCGCAGCAGGTCTGGAACGCCATGTGCAGCGGCCGGCATGTCCATTTCACCGAGAGGGCAGTGCCGGACTGCCGCTTCCTGCAGGGGGCCGTGTGGGGAAGGCCGGGAGTGGTCTACGACCCGGACCTGGACAGGATCTTCTTCGCCACCGGCAATGGCCCCTTCGACGCGCAGCACGGCGGCCGCGAGTGGGGCGACAGCATCCTGGCGCTGCACGCCGACGGCACCGGCGCCGGCGCCGGCCCGCTCGACAGCTACACCCCCGCCAACTTCCAGGAGCTCCAGGACCAGGACCTCGACCTTGGGAGCTCGACGCCGGTCATCCTTCCCACCCCTCCCGGCAGCCGGATCGCGCACCTCGGGGCGCACTGCGGCAAGGACTCGGTGATCCGGCTCCTCGACCTCGACGACCTCGGCGGCACCGGCAGGCCGGGCGCGATCGGGGGCGAGCTGCAATCGCTACCCCTGCCCCAGGGCGACCAGGTGCTGCCGCAACCCGCGACGTGGGTCGATCCGGTCGATGGATCGACCTGGCTGTTCATCGCCAACTTCTCCGGCATCGCGGGCTTTGAGCTGGTGATCGACGGCGGCGGCAATCCAATGCTCACCCCGATGTGGACGAACCACGTGGCCGGCACCTCGCCGGTCCTGGCCAACGGCATCCTCTACTACGCTGCCGTCGGCGTCGGGCTCGAGGCGTTGGATCCCACGACGGGCGCGCTGCTGTGGACCGAATCCGGGGGCGCCGGCCGGCATTGGCACTGGGAAAGCCCGATCGTCGTCGCGGGCAGGCTGTACATGACCGACGAGGACCGCGTGCTGCGGGCCTACGCCCCCAGCAGTGCGCCGCTGCGCTTCCACGCCCTGCCCACCTGCCGGGCCATCGATACCCGCGGCCCGGCGGGTCCCTACGGCGGTCCCTCGCTTCAGGGCGGCGGCCCGCCGCGCCTCTTCCAGCTCGACGGGCGGTGCGGCGTGCCCACGGCGGCCAGGGCGGTTGCCGCCAACCTCACCGTCGCGCGGCCCTCGGCCGCCGGCGATCTGCGGATCGGCCCTGCCGGCGTCGCGGCGGACCCGGCGCTCCGGTTCGGCCTCGGCCGGGCGCGCCTCAACCTCCCGGAGCTGCTGCTGACCGGCTATCCGGCCGGCGCCATCGCGATCCAGGCAGACCTCCCGCCTGCCGCCACCGTGGACGTCCTCCTCGACGTCTACGGCTATTTCGATTAGCGGCGCCTGTGGCAGGGACGCTCCCTCCCATTCGCTGCGATCGACAGTCTTCGTAGGAGCACGCTCCACCACCTCGGGGCACCTTCGGGCGCTGTCATATATTGGCCTCCCCTGCCCCACTCATTCCCAGAACACCGCGACCGGCGGCCAGCCGGGGACGGGCGGAGGCGATGAGCGACGACCCTGCGCAACAGCTCGAGGAGCTCCACCCTGCCAGCTTCGGTTGGGCCCTCGCCTGCTGCCGGTGGGATCGCGAGGAGGCTGAAGAGGTGTTGCAGACGACCTATCTCAAGGTGCTCGACGGCAGGGCCCGCTTCGCCGACCGGTCGAGCTTCCGCACCTGGCTGTTCGCGGTGATCCATCGCACCGCGGCGGAAAGGCGGCGCGGCCAATGGTTCCGCCTGCTGGCCACCACGCGCTGGCTCAACGGCCGCGTCCGCGAGGCGCCCGCGCCATCGCCGGAAGCCCTCGCCGGCGATTCAGAGGACGCCCTGGCCCTGCGCCAGGCGCTGCGGGAGCTGCCTGCACGCCAGCGCGAGGTGCTGCACCTCGTCTTCTACCAGGACCTCACCGTCGAAGCGGCGGCGCGGGTGCTTGGCATCTCGGCGGGCAGCGCCCGCACGCACTACCATCGCGGCAAGGAGACACTGCGCGGCACCCTGGCGTTCCGGGGGCGGCAATGAGCGCTGCCGGCGGCGGTGACGCCGGAAGGGGCGCCGAA
>DATKFK010000967.1:0-16106 GCA_035544375.1 Thermoanaerobaculia bacterium | reverse complement strand
CGCCGCGACGGCTCCGGGCTGCCGGCGGCGGGTTGCCGCTTCAACCCAGCGACCGCCGCCATGTTCTCCCACCAGATGGTCAGGAAGTGCAGGTCTTCGTGCGGCGAGGTGTTCTCGAGAATGTGATCGCCAAAGGGCGGGAAGTAGATGACGTCGCCGGGCTCGACCTCGCGGCTCTCGTCGCCCACGGTCATTTTTCCCCTGCCGCGCAGGATGAAGAAAGTCTCGCCCTCGTGATGATTGTGCGGCTTGGTGCGCCGGCCGGGCTCCACCACCAGCCAGCCCGTTCCGAACGGCGTTTCCACCACGTCGGACCAGGGATAGAACATCTGTTCCTTGACGTCGTAGGCGTCCACGAACTGTTCAGGATCCAGCTTCCGGATCAACATCGCCGCTCCGTTTCGCAAGATTGGCTTGGAAGTACATCCGTACAGCGAGTGTTTGCGATTGCTCGCCGGCAGATGACCGTTTGCCGGCGTCTGCTGCCCGCCGCTGCCGCCCGCAGGCGTCGCGGCGCTAATATGTAATGTGTCAAGCAGTCGTGAAAAGAGGGCGACGCCAGTTAAGAAGCTGGCGTCAATAATCCTCACATATACGTCAAAATTCGTAACGCCGGCGACAGGGCCGGGACGGGATGCGCGCGGGTCCCCGGCGGACGCCTGCCGCACGCCGCCGCGCCCTGGCGCAGGCTGGGCCGGCACTGGTTTCACGACGCGCCAATGCCGCGCCGTTGCTACATGGCGGCCACACAGCAGCCGCGCGAAACTTGTGTCATGTGGGGCGTGTCACCTGCCGGCGCGGGCGTGTTGCCAATCGGCGTGCGGGCGTGTCACGAATCGGCGCTCGCTCGACACCCCAGGAAGATGAGGGGGGACCGACGGTGAATGGAGCGCTCAAGGCCTGGACCACACTCGACCAGCGGCGGGACATGGCGCGCCCTGCCTATCGCGTTGATAAAAGCGAAACGGCAGTGCCAACCTCCTATTTCGTGAGCTCAGATTTGAGCACCAAAGCGCTGGAGATCAATTGGCGCTCCTTCGATTACTACCCGCCACTCGGCCGTATCAAACGATATACCGAAGAGCATTATCAAGAAGAGATCCCGCTGCCGTGCGCCGCCGAAGTCGCCGGCATGGAAGCCACCTATTTCTCCGCCTTCTTTCGCAAGAAGGTCGGCATTCGCTATACCGACTGGCTATGCTGCTTGCGCATTTCGCATGCCATCCGGATGATCGAAACCCGCGACCAGCCGATCGCGGAGGTGGCGATGGCGGTGGGTTTCTGCGATCTCCGCACTTTCCAGCGCGCCTTCAAGCGGGTGACCAAGATGACCGCCCGCGAGTACAAGGAGAAGGTGCGGCCCTGAGGCCGGTGGCCCGGCTCTTCCTGCCGCGTGCAGCTTCCGCGCCGCTTCATGGCGCCGCCACACCCTTGCGCCGCCCGCCGGGATCGCAGGCCCCTCGCCAGAGCGGTTCCTTCAGTCTGATTCGAGATACCGGCGGGTGGTGCTGCGGCTGAGCGCGGCCGCGGTGATGACCAGGGTGAGTGCGCCGCAGGTGGTGAAGACCAGCTGGACGTTCTTGTGTGTCAGGTCGCCGGCGAAGCCGCCGACCATCATGCCGATCGGCATGACGCCGCTGACCAGCGAGGTCCACAGGCCCAGCACCCGGCCGCGCAGCTCGGCCGGGGTCTTGGTCTGCAGCAGGGTCAGCAGGTTGACGTTGATCAGGCCGAGCATGACGCCGAGCGCGAAGCCGATGACCAGGCCGACCGCCGGCCGGTGCACGAAGCCGGCGATGGCCATCGGCGCCGGCGCCACGGCGATCAGGGTCACCAGGTAGCGCATGCGCGCGGTGCCTTCCAGGTGCACCAGCCCGGCGGCCAGGAACCCGACGATCGAGCCCAGGCTGATCGCGGCGATCAGGAAGCCGTACCATTCGGGGCCGGCGTGGAGGTTGATGCGGACGTAGAAAGGCATCAACACGAAGAGCGCCATGGAGCAGAAGTTGTAGGCGGCGGGGCAGACGATGAAGTTGAGCAGGCCGGGGGTGCGCCTCACGTAGGCCAGGCCCTCGCGGAGGGAGGCGGCGAAGCGGCGGGCGCCGGCGCCCAGCTCCAGGCTTTCTCCCGCCGGGCGCGGCGGCAGCCGCACCAGCGATTCGCTGCCGGCGCAGAACAGGAAGGTGAGGCCGTCGAAGAAGAACAGGCGCGGCCCGCCCATCAGCCGGTAGAACACGCCGCCGAGGCCTTGTCCGAGGAGCGTCGCCGCCTGGATGGAGAACTGGTTGAGGGAGTTCGCCGCGTTGATCCGCTGGCGCGGCACGAGGTCGGGGATGCACGCCGCCAGCGCCGGCTGGAAGAAGCCGTTGACGACGCCGGAGATCAAGGCGACCGCGAAGAGCAGGGCCACCAGCACCGGCCGCGAGCAGCGCCCGGAGAGCATGGCGCCCGACTGCGCGAGCATGGCCAGCCCGGCGATCGCGTCGCAGGCGACGAGGATGCGGATGCGCGAGTAGCGGTCGGCGAACACGCCGCCGATCGGCGCCAGCAAAGGCACCGGCAGGTTGAGGGTCGCCAGCAGCAGGCCCATCAAGCTGGCCGAGCCGGTGGCCTCGAGCGTCCAGTAGGCCATGGCCAGCGAGAACGCCTGGTTGCCCAGCTGGCTCACCGCCTGCCCCTGCCAGAGCAGCAAGAAGTTGCGATTGAGCAGCCGGTCGGCGACGCCGCCGGTGCCGCCCGCGCCGCCCGCGATGCCCGCAACGGTGCCCGCCGGATCAGCCGCGGCTCCGCCTGTCGCCAGTCGCGGCACTCGTTGCTCGTCGGCCGCGGCTCCGCCTGTCGCCAGTCGCGGCATTCGTTGCTCGTCAGGATGGAAACCGTTTTGCATGGCTGTTGCTGCCGCCGCGGCCGGGCAACATTAACAGTGCCGCGAAGGCGCTGCCAAGCCGAAATTTTTCGCCGGCCGGAATGTCAACGGGTTGCAGCGATCCCGCACATTTTATAAGGCGGATGGCTTGCTCTCGCCCGCGCCCCTTGCCAGCGAATTCGATCGCGAGCGCAACCGACCCTCAGCCTCGCGAACCTCCCGAGGAGCGTGGCGGCGCTCGGCCGGCGCCGAAAACGGCTCCGCCCGCCAGCGTAAGGGATCCGACCGCCTGGTGGGACTCCCGGACCGGCGAGAACCTCGCCGACCTCTGCGCATGGTCGCCTTCACCGTACCTCGTGGGCGGCTACGCCTATGCGTACGTGTGGTCGAACAAGGCCGATGCCTGCGTCAAGTAGCTGAAAGCAGCTCAGGGCATCAGCCTTATACTTCGCTGCCGGAGGGACACGACGATGCCGGCGCCGGCGGCGGGCCAGACCTGGAACCTCGAGCGGATCAAGCGCTCGGGGGTGGCTTTCGAAACCCTGATCGGCACTTACCTCGAAGGGCCCGCGCGGGCGGCGGCGCCGCCGGACCTTCCGAGCCTCAGCCTTCACTACTGGCACCTGGCGCCGGGCGAGGCGGACACCCAGCAGCCACACCGCGAGGACGAGCTGTACTACGCCCTGGCTGGCAGCGGCACCCTGGTCGTCGCCGGCGAGCGGCGGCCGTTGACGGCGGGCGACGTGATCTTCGTGCCGCGCGGCGCTCCTCACCAGTTCGTGGACGTGGCGGCGCCGGACGGGCTCGATCTGCTGATCTTCTTCGCGCCCAACTACACCGGCCGAGGCGGCGCGCCGGCATGAACCGGCGGCCATGACGCCGCCCGACTTCGACGGGCGGGTGGCGCTGATCACCGGCGCCGCCAGGGGGCTCGGACGCGCTGCCGCCATGCGCTTACTGGACGGCGGGGCGCGGGTGGTCCTCAACGTGCGCCGCCCGGAGCAGGTCGACGCCCTGGCGGAGCAGCTGGGCCAGCTCGCCCAGGGCGCCGCCGGCCGCCAGCCGCGCGCCCTGGTGCTGGCCGGCGACGTGGCCGGCGCACCGGCGGTGCGCACCCTGGTGGAACAGACACTCGCTCGTTTCGGCCGGCTGGACGTCCTGGTCAACAACGCCGCCGCCGCCTACTCGACCCGTTTCGAGCAGATCGGCGAGGAGGAATGGCGGCGGGCCATCGACGTCAACCTGACCGCCGCGTTCTTCTGCATCCAGGCGGCGCTGCCGGCGATGAAGGCCAACCGCTATGGCCGCGTCGTCAATATCTCCTCGACCGCCGGCAAGAGCGTGAGCACCCTGGGCGGCGCCCACTACACTGCTTCGAAAGCGGGCCTCCTGGGGCTCACCCGCGCCGCCGCGAAGGAGCTCGGACCGTATGGCGTCACCGTCAACGCCGTCTGTCCAGGGTTGATCGACACCGAGCTGACCCGCGAGCACGCCACGGACGAGCAGCTGGCGGCTTACGCCGGGTCCTTCCCGGTCCAGCGCCTGGGAACCGCCGCCGAGGTCGCCGAGCTGATCGCCTTTCTCGCTTCCGAGCGGGCCGGCTACATCACCGGTGCGTCGATCGACATCAACGGCGGCGACTTGATGGTCTGAACGACGATCGCCGACCGATGGGCGGTGGGCGACCCGGAAAGCCCGCGTCGGCAAAAACCTCAGGGCACCGTGCCGGTCGTGGGTCCCAGGTAGAACTGCAGGATCTTGTCGAGCCGGCCGGTGCTCCGCAGGTCGTCGAGGTACCGGTCGATGGCCTGCCGCAGGTCGCTCCTTGGCGCCACCGCGAAGCCGTAGTCGTCGACGCCGGGCAGCGGGAAAGCCAGCTTGATGTCGCGGTACAGAGGCAGGAGACGCATCGTCGAGGTGTCGTCCAGGACGGTGAAGTCCGCCTCCTTCTCGCTCAGCGCATCGTAGTTCCAGCGCGTGAAGTCGACGTAATGGATGCGGCCGGGGTGCAGCTGCTTGATCCGCTCCTCGAGGCTCGATCCCGGCACGGTCGTGGCGGTCTTGCCGGCGAGGTCGGCCGGCGACTTGGCGGTCGAGTCCTGGCGCACCAGCACCACGGTGTGGACCGTGAAGTAGGGACGCGAGAAATCGACCTTCTGGCGCCGCTCGGGGGTGATGCTGAACGAGCTGGCGATGACGTCGCCTTGGCCGGCGAGCAGGGCCGGCACCAGCGTCGCGAACGAGGGCTTGACGGGGCGCACCTCGAGAGCCACGCCGAGCGACCTGGCGAAGCCGTCCATGATCTCGTAGTCGATGCCGTCGTAGTGGTCGAGCCCGAGCTCGACGTCGACGCGGATGAACGGGCTCTCCTGGTGCGGGAAGCAAAGCATGACCAGCTTGCCACGCGCCCTGACCGCCGCCACCGAGCTCCCCGCGGCGGCCTTCGCCCCCGCTGCGGCCGGTGCCCCCGCTGCGGCCGGTGCCCCCGCGGCGGGCGGCGTCATCCCCGGGGTCTGCCCTTCCGGTGTTGCCGGCGTCGCCTGGACCGGGGCCGCCTGCGATTGCAGGAACCAGCCCAGGACGAGCAGAGCGGCGACGGAGAACCGGTGGCGGCTGCACATCGCTGACACCTCCCTGGGTTGGCCGGATGACCCGCCTCGCGGGCCCGCGCGCCGCTGGCCCCAGGCGTCAGCTCGGGCTCCGGAGTTTGCTGAAATCACAGCGGATACGCGCCTTTGGCCGGTTTTGTTGCACACTATACCAGGCCCGGATCGCGGGCGGCCGCAGGCACCAGCCATTGCGGCACTCCCGGCAGGTCGCAGGCCGGGGGGACGCCCGGCCCAAGGAGAGCCAGGATGCAGCCGAACAAGGTGTTGGTCATCGACGATTCGACGCTGATGCACAGGCTCTTCGGGGCGCTTCTGCCCAAGGCCAACCTGATCCATGCGCTCGACGGCGTCGAAGCGCTGTCGCGGCTCGCGGAGCACCCGGACGCGGACCTGGTCATCCTCGACATCAACATGCCGCGGATGAACGGGCTCGAGTTCCTGCGCCAGGTCAAGGCGGACGGCGCGCTGGCGTCGATCCCGGTGGTGATCGTCTCCACCGAGGGCAAGGAGGAGGACACCGTCACCGGCCTGCGCGCCGGAGCCGCGGCCTACATCCGCAAGCCGTTCCAGCACCGCGAGCTGCTGGACCTGATCGCGCGCCTGTAGGCGGCCGGCGCCCCGGCAGCCCTCGATTCCCGTCTCGCCTCCGGGGGGCTGCATTCCTCCCCTTCGTCTCAACGCAGTGGTTTCTCGCCGGCTCCAGGCGCGGCGGCGAGCAGCTCGCGCAGGCGGGGGCCGATATTCTCCAAGGCCAGCACCTCGGTCGCGCTCCCTGCCTCGATGGCGGCGCGCGGCATGCCGAAGATGACCGAGGTGGCGCGGTCCTGGGCGATGGTGTGGACCCCGGCCTGCGCCAGCTCGGCCATGCCGGCGGCGCCGTCCAGGCCCATGCCGGTGAGCAGCACCGCCACCAGGCGCCCGCCGGTCGCCGCGGCGGCGGAGGTGAAGAGCACGTCGACCGACGGGCGGTGCAGCGCCGGCTCGGGCGCCTCGGAGAGCACCGCGCGCAGCGCCTCGCGGCGGCGCTCGATGACGAGGTGACGGCCGCCGGGAGCGATGTAGACCACTCCCGGCAGCAGCCGCTCGTGGTGGGACGCCTCCCGCACCGGCAGCGGCAGCCGGGCGTCGAGACGCTTGGCGAACGAGCGGGTGAAGGCCGGCGGCATGTGCTGCACGATGGCCACCGGCACCGCCAGCTCCCCGCCCAGGTCGCTCAGGATCCTCTCGATGGCGGGCGGGCCGCCGGTAGACGCGCCAACGGCGATCAGCTCGCAAGCGGCGGCCGCGGCTCCCCGCTCCTTGGCATCGGAGCCGGGGCCGGTTGCCGCAGATCTGAGCCCGGCTGTGTCTCTCTCATCGCGGGCATCTCGGGCACCCGGTGCGGCGACTCCCGGTGCGGCCACTCCCGGTGCGGCGGCTCCCGGTGCGGCGGCGGGGCTGGCTGCCAGCATCTGGCGCAGCTTCTCGACCACCACCTGGCGCAGGGCCTCGAAGTCGACCAGCGAGACCTGCTGCTTGTCGATGAAGTCGGTGGCGCCGCGATGCAGGGCCTCGATGGTCTCGGGTGCGCCGCGGCGCGAGTGAGTGGAGAGGATGAGCACCGGCACGGGGCGGCGCGCCCGCAACGCGTCGAGCGTCAGCAGTCCGCCCATGCCCGGCATCGACAGGTCGAGCACCACGGCGTCGGGCTGCCAGGCGTCGAAATTCTGCAGCAGCTCCTCGCCCGAGGCGGCGAGCCCGACGACCTCGAAGGCGGGCTCGCCGGCCAGCAGCCTGTCCAGCGCGCGCCGGATGAACGACGAGTCGTCGGCGACGGCGATGCGGGCGCGGCTCACCGGCCGATCCTGCGGTAGGCGATCGACGGGCCCAGGCGGACCGTCTCGAAGCGGTGGGACAGGCCGATGATCGACTCGCAGGCGCCGAGCAGCAGCAACCCCCCCGGCCGCAGGACCTCGGCGAAGTGGTCGGCGGCGCGGTGCAGGGCGGCCTCCGAAAAGTAGATCAGCACGTTGCGGCAGAAGACGACGTCGTAGGGCACCGCCGGCGCGAAGGTCTCCAAGGCGACGATGTTGCCCCGGTAGAAGCGCGAGCCGGCGCGGTACAGGGGCTTGAGCTCCCAGCGGTCGGCGCCGCGCGGCGTGAAGTAGCGCTGCCGCAGCTCGGCCGGCGTGGCGCGCAGGGCCCCGGGACCGTACACGGCCTGCTGCGCCATCGCGACCCGCGAGGCGTCGACGTCGAAGGCGTCGATGGTCAGCGTCGAGCCGGCGACGCCGGCGAAGCGCCGGCGGGCGCAGAGCCCCAGCGTGTAGGCCTCCTCGCCGCTCGCGCAGCCGGCGCTGAGCAAGCGCAGCATGCCGGGCGTCGCCGCCGTCGCCCTGAGGCCTGGCAGCGCGTGCTCGAAGAGCGCCTCGATCTGCTCCGTCTCGCGGAAGAAGTAGCTCTCGTGGTTGGTCACCAGCTCGGCCAGCCGCTCGCGCTCGCCGGCGAGGTCGTAGCGCGCCTGCAGGTAGTAGTCGAAGTAGCGGCGCAGGCGCAAGGCCTGCAAGCGCGGCCGCAGGCGGGAGGCGAGCAGCTCCCGCTTGTGATCGGGGAAGGTGATGCCGATCTCGGCGGCGATCAGCTCGTTGAGCAGCAGGAACTCGTCGTCCGTCAGCTGCGGATCAGCCCGCATGCATCACGTCCGTAAGCAATAGCCGTCGGAAATACGATGACGCATCGAGGGCGGCACCGCCGCTCACCCTTCGAGGCAGGAGAGGGCGCGGTGGGCGACCGCGGGCACGGGATCGGCGGCGAGGCGGGCCAGCGCCGGGACGTCCTGGGGGGCGGCGAAGCGGCCGAGCACCTCGGCGCAGGCCAGCCGGACATACCAGTCGGAGTGGGTGACGGCGGCGCGAAACAGCGGCGCGTCCTCCTCCTCGGCGCACGCGGCGAGGGCCCGGTAGGCCAGGCGCGACTCGGCCGTGCGGTCGAGCGCCGCCGCGGCCAGGGCGCGCCGCGCCGCGGCGCCACCGATGCGGCCCAGGCTCTCGATGACCAGCGGGCGCAGCTCCGGCCGCACCCGCGGCACCGCCACCGTTTCCAGCACCTCCAGGAGCCAGGGCACGGCGTCGCCGTCCGCGAGCTCGGCGAAGGCGCGCAGCAGCGCCGGCTCGGCGAGGCGCGGCGGCAGGGCGCGCAGCAGCGGCAGCAGCTCGCAGAGGCGCGAGGCGGCGGCGGCCTCGGCGGCGGCAGCGGCGTGGGCCTCGGGGGCCTCGCGCAGCCAGGCATCCCAGGGCAGGGCGCGCATCACCGGGCGGTGGGCGGCAAGCTGGACGATGGCGGCCAGGCGGCCGGCGAGCGGCAGGCGCTCGAGCGCCGCGGCCACCGCGCGCGGACTGCCGCCGGACCCGCCGGTGCCGCCGAGCAGCGCGGCGAGCACCACGCGGTCCACGGGGTCGGCGACCGGTTCCGCCGGCGCCGCCGGCGCCGGGGCAAGCGCCGCCGCCGCCGCGGGCGGCTCCGCGACCGCCGCCAGCGCGCCGCGCACCGCCACCCGGAAGCGGCGCAGCAGCGGCACGATCTCGGCCCGCCGCTCGGCCGGCAGCTCGAGGTACAGGCGGAGGACCGCCGGCCCCAGCCCGGCGGGCGCCTGCGCGGCCGGCACGCGGCCGAGGAAACGCACCGCGGCGGACAGCGCCGCCGCGCCGCCCAGGGCGGTCAGGACGTCCGCCGGCGCCACCCGGTGCGGGAAGAGCGCCGCGAGCTGCATGCCCCAGGCGGCGGCGGTGCCGGGCCGGCGCAGCAGGGCCCCCGCCAGGTCGGGCCGGCGGCGCAGCACCGACGGCAGCCTGGCGTCCTCGCCTTCCTCGGCGACCGCCGCCAGGACCGCCAGCGCCGGCTCGTCGCCGTCGCTCGGGCCGAGCGCCAGGATGCAGCGCGCGGCGGCGGCGCGGACCTCCGGCGCCGCCGCCGCGAGGCGGTCGCGGAGCGCCGCCAGGATGCGGCCGATCGCCGGCCTGTCGGCGGGGACCGCGGCGCGCGGCAGACCCTCGAGGCCGTGGGCCAGCAGGCCGAGCAGCGCCGCGTCGTCGAGCTGGCCGGCCTGGCCGATCCAGAAGGCGATGAGGGCGCGGCAGGCCGAGACGCCGCCGATGCGGGCCAGCGCCTCGGCGGCGATGGCGCCGACCACCGGGTCGCCCAGCAGCCGGGCCAGATCGGCCACCGCGCGCCGCGAACGCAGGTCCCCCAGCGCCTGGACCGCCGCCATCTGCAGCCAGGGGTCGGCGGCGAGGAACGGCAACAGGTCAGGGATCGAGCGCGCGTCGCCGAGCCTGCCGATGGCCAGGATCGCCGCCTGCGCGACATTGAGGTCGGGGTGGGCCAGGACGCCGCGCAGCGCCTCGAGCGCCCGCGGGTCGCGCAGGTGGTCGAGCAGCAGGACCGCCTGCAGCACGACGTCGGGCTCGGGGTCGGCCAGCAGCCGCACGGCCAGCGGGAAGCTCCGCGCGCCGCGCAGCTTGAGCATCTCGAGGCCGGCGTTGCGCAGCACCGCGTCGTGATCGTTTCGCAGGTGCTCGGCGAGGCGCTCTTCGGGCAGGAGGTTGGCCCCTAAACGCAGGACCCGCTCGCGGACGCCGGGGCTCGAGTTGCGCACCAGCATCTCGACCTGCGCGCCGCGCTCGGCCAGGGGCATGGCGGGAAGCGCCTCGAGCAGGCGCATGGCGCCGTCCCAGGAGATCTCGGAGGGCAGGGGAAGGGGCGCGGCACTCATACCTTGAACACTCCGGAAAGGCTCTTCAGCCGCTCGGCCTCGAGCGCCAGGCTGTTGGTGGCCATCGACAGCTGCTCGGTGGCGGAGAGGTACTGTTGCGCCACCTGGGCGATCTGATCGACCGCCTTGACCACCTGGTCGCCGCCGCGCATCTGCTCGGCGGTGGCGTCGGCGACCTGCTGCGTCATCCGGTTCATCATCGACGCCGTGGCCATGATCTGGCGGGCGCCCTGCGCCTGCTCGCGGGCGGCGGTGGCGAGCTGCTGGGTGACGTCCTGCATGCTGCCGGCGGTGCGCAGGATGCGGGCGGCGCCGCCGCTCTGCTCCTGGGTGGCGGCCTGGACGTTGCGCACCAGCTCGGTGGTGCGGCTGACCGATTCGACGATCTGGCGCAGCACGCGCTGCGACAGCTCGACCGCCTCCTGGGTGTCGCCCTGCATCGCTTCGACGAAGCTGGTGATCTCCCGCGTCGAGGCGATCGAGCGCTCGGCCAGCCGCTTGATCTCGTCGGCCACCACCGCGAAGCCGCGGCCGGCGTCGCCGGCGCGCGCCGCCTCGATGGCGGCGTTGAGCGCCAGCAGGTTGGTCTGGTCGGCGATGTCGTCGATGATGCGGACGATCTTGCCGATGTCCTTGCCCGAGGCGCCGATGCCCAGGATCACCCCTGAAAGCCGCTCGCCGCCCTCGCTGGCGGCGGCGGTGGCCTGCCGCGACACCTCGTCGACGACGTTGACCTTGGCGGCGATCGATTCGATCGAGCTGGTCATCTCCTCGATCGTCGCGGCGGTCTCCTGGACCGAGCCCAGCAGGCGCTCCGAGCTTCTGGCCACCTCCTCGATCGAGGTCCCCATCTGCTGGATCGAGGTCGAGGTCTCCTCGACGTTGGCGGCCAGCGCCTGGGTCGAACGGTTGACGCTGTCGAGCTGGGTCGCCATCTCCACCATCGTGGCCGAGGTCTCCTCGGTCGAAGCCGACTGGCTCTCGGCGCCGTGCCGGATCTCGACCGCCGAGGCCGAGATCTCGTCGGCGGTCGTGGCCACCTGCGCCGCCGAGCTCTTGAGGTCGCCCAGCATCTGCCGCAGGTTGGCGATCATGGTGCGGAAGGCCTGGCCGAAGGCGTCGGTCGGCGAGCGCGGCTCGACCTCGCCGCGCAGGTCGCCCAGGGCGATCGCGTCCGCCACCCGCGCCATGTCCCGCAGGTAGGCGAGCAGCTGCTGCATGGCGAGCGACAGCTCGCCGATCTCGTCGTGCGACCGCACCTCGATCGCCGCCGACAGGTCGCCGCGCGCCAGGCGCCCGGCGGCGTCGACCGCCTCGTTCAACGGCCCGGTGAGCGAGCGGATGATCAGGAACGACAGGCCGGCCAGGACGATCACGATCGCCGCGGTGAGCGCGCTGACGATGCCGAGCGACAGGCTTTGGTTGGTGCGGGCGCTGGCGAACGCCGCCTCCATGTCGGCGCGGCTGCGGGAGGTGAAGTCCGCCAGGGTGCGGTGGATCTCGTTGTAACGGTCGATCTGCTCGCGCAGGCTCTCGGGGATGGCACCGGCGATCGTGCTCTGGGTGTTGCGGCGTGCCAGCTGGTAGTACTGGTTCACGGCGTTGGCGATCGATTGGCGTTCCGCCGGCGGGATGGCGGGGTTGCCCTCGGCCTTCCTGAGCGCGCCGAGGAACGCGTCGTGCTGGCGGTCGGCCTCGCCGAGCAATCCGGGGTCGCGCGTCGTGGCCGCGTCCTGCAGGCCGCGCTGGATGCCGCCGAGCGCCGCCTCGAGATCGCGGGCGGTGTCGAGCGCCGGCGCATCGCCGTGCTGGATGTCGGTCAGCGCCCTGCCGGTGCGTGATCCCAGCACCTGGGAAGCGACGAGGATCAGCAGCAGGCCGGCGGCCGCCAGGCCCGGCATGAGCAGCACGCGATGGGCGAAGCGCAGGTCGCGGAACATGCGCTAGCCTCGGTTCTCGCGCGGCCGCGGCTTCATGGCGCCACCCTGAGCGCCTTGACCCCGTCCGGCAGCTGCGTGCCGGCGGGGACGTAGCCGATGGCGCCGGGGTTGGCGCGCACGTACGCCAGCACCTCGGCGGCGGAAGGCTTCTCGGGCGGCGGCGTGTCGATGCCCGAGAAGATCATCCGCTGCCAGTAGGCCTTGACCGCGGAGGTCGGGCGCCCGTGGACGGCGCGCGAGAAGCTCTCGCGGGCCGGCGAGGTCTCCGGCAGGTCGACGGCCTTGACCCGTTCGCCGGACTCCCACCTGTGGGTCTTCTGCAGGAACAGGTTGGAAACCTCCGCGGCGGGCAGCGTGGTCTGCGGGTTGGCGGCGTTGACCACGACGATGAAATCCGCGGCGGCGGCGGCCGGATGAGGAGCGCCGGCGGCCAGCGCCAGCGCCGCGGCGAGGCCGGCGACCGCCTGCCTGACCAGCGACGCCGGCGAAGTCCGCGACGTCCGCGATGTCCGCAGGATGGGCGGCAGCCGCGGCAGGCGGGCGCCCTGGCGCGGCGGCGGCCGGCACGGCGGGTGGATGGGGGGGCGGGGCGGCTCGATGATCACGGCGGTCCTCCTGCCTCGGATGGGGATGGGTTGGCGGCGTCCTCGGGCACCAGCAGCAGCTGGTCGATGTCCAGTGCGATCACCAGGCTGTCGTCGAGCTGGACGACGCCCAGCAGGTAGGCCGAGCGCTCGTCCATCAGGTCGGGAGGCGGCGGCTCGATGCGGCTCGGCAGCAGGCCGACGACCTGGTGTGCGGCATCCACCAGCAGGCCCAGGGAGCGCTCGCGCGCGGACACCACCAGGATGCGGCTGCGCTCGCCGGCGGCGGCCGGCGGCAGACCCAGGCGCAGCCGCAGGTCGACCACCACCAGCACCTTGCCGCGCAGGTTGGCGATGCCCCGCACCGGCGGCGGCGCGTGCGGCACGCGGGTGATGCCGTGGGCGCGCGTGATCTCCTGGATGCGGGCGACGGGCAGCGCATAGTGCTCGCCGGCGAGCTCGAAGGTCACCCAGCTCTCCGGCCGTTCGGGCGGCGCCTGGGGCACCGGCGCCGCGCGGCGCTCGAGGCTCTCGGCGAACGAGAAGATGCGATTGGGGCCCAGCGGCGGGGCGGACGCGGTGGCCGCGACACCCTCGCCGGCGGGGCCGCTCGCGCCGCCCGCTTCCTGGCGCTCGACCTCGGCCAGGATCTCCTTCGCCAGGCCGGACGGCGGCAGATGCAGTTTGTGGCCGGCCTTGCCGGGCGCGGCGGGCCGGCCGCGGCGGGGCGGGCGCGGGCTCACGGCAGCGTCCTACCTTTCACGTCGCTTCCTCCGGCAGCGGCGACATGGCGACCAGCGACACCGGGTCCAGGACCAGCACCGCGCGGCCGTCCCCCATCACCGTCGAGCCGGCGACTCCGGGCAGCTCCGCCATCAGCGGGTCGAGGCCCTTGATGACGATCTCGCGGATGTCCAGCACCTGGTCGACCAGCAGGGCGCGGCTGCGCCCGCGGTCCTCGACGATCACCGCGTAGCCCTCGCGGCGCCGCGCCGCGGCGGTGCCGAAGGTGAGGCCGAGGTCGAGAGCCGAGATCACGCCGCCGCGCCAGCGCAGCGCGCCGCCGCCGTTGATCTCGTGCAGATCGCCGGGGCCCAGGCGCCGGCTCTCGACGACGGCGCGCAGCGGCACGGCGTAGCGCTCGCCGTCGCTGCCCAGCAGCAGGGCGCGGGCGATCGAGGCGCTGAGCGGCAGGCGCAGGCGGAAGAGACTGCCCCGCCCCGGCTCGGAGGCCACCTCGATGCGCCCGCCGCGCCGCTCGACGGCGCCCTTGACGGCGGCGAGGCCGATGCCGCGGCCGGCGCCGAGGTCGGCATGGCGGCGCGTCGAGACGCCGGGCAGGAACAGCAGCTCGAAAACGTCGGCTTCGACGTCCGCCCCGGCGCTCGTGCCGGCAGCGTCCGCCTCGCCGGCAGCGCCCGCCTCCCCGGCGGCGGCGGCCGTCTGCGCCGCTGCCCGCGCCGCCGCGGCGCGCAGGGCCGCGGCCTGCACGCCGCGGCCGTCGTCCTCGACGTCGATGCACACCTCGCGCGCGGTGGCGTGGGCGGCGAGGCGCAGCGTGCCGCGCTCGTCCTTGCCGGCGCGGCGGCGTTCGGCGGGCACCTCGATGCCGTGGACGACCGCATTGCGCACCAGGTGCCCCAGCGCCTCGCCGGCGAGCTCGAGCAGCGCCTTGTCGATGGCCGTCTCGCCGCCCGAGGCGATCACCCGGACCTGCTTGCGCTGCTGCTCGCCGGCGTCGTGGACGATGCGCCCCAGCTGCCGGAAGATCGAGGTGAGGGGCACCATGCGCAGCCGCATCACGCCCTGCTGCAGCTGGTCGAGCGTGCGGTCCAGGCGTTCGCGGGCCTCGGCCAGCTCGCTCCACTCGGCCCGGCCGAAGCTGGCGCCGTCGCTGCGCGGTTGGGCGTGCGCCAGGGAATCGGCGAGGCGGTTGCGCGCGATGACCATCTCGGCCAGCAGGTCGACCAGGGAGTCGAGCGTGGCGAAGGGAATGCGCACGCCGCTGCCGGCCGTGGCGGCCGCTGCCGGCGACGTACCCTGTGGTTCCTCGGCGGCCGGCCCCGCCGCCGGCGGCGCGGCCTTGTCCCGTGCGCCCGGGGTCGGGCCGCCGGCAGCCCCCGCGCTCGAGCCGGCCGTCGCGGCGGGGGCCGCCGGCTCGACGGCGGCGGCCAGCAGCGCCCGCAAGCGGTCGAGCGCGGCGAGGAGGGGCTCCACCCGCGGTCGCCGCGGATCGAGCTCCGCGACCAGGTCTTCCATGGCATGGGCCTCGGCTTGCAGCTCGCCCAGCCCCATCATGCCGGCATTCCCCTTGAGGGTGTGGAGCTCCCGCTGGATGCCGTCGATGAGCTGCCGGGCGGCGGCGGAATCCACGGTCGGCGCCGCGAGCAGCAGCTCTTCGAGGTGCGCGAGCCGCTCCTCGGCCTCGACCTCGAAGTCACGCAGCAGCTCTTCGATTGGCAGCCCTTCCACGTCGCGATCTTCCTCCCCGCCGCGGGCCGCCGGGCTCCGGAGAGGGTCCGGTCCGAGGGGCTGCCGCGCCGCGGGCGAAACGGCTCGGTGCGATTCACCGCATGATAGCCCACCTGGGATCCATGAGAGGGTCCGCGCGGATTTCGGGGCGAGAGGTAACCCTGGCGTAAGGTTCCGGTCAGGTGCCGGACCCGCGGGCAGATCATGATCTCGCAGTGCTGCCTCGAGAACGGCGACCGGAGCCGCTGCGCCCCGGAGCGGCCGGAACCGACGCCGGCGACCGCCGGCGGTGGATTGCCGGCGGCGTTTCCCGGGAGGGCCCCGCGACCGGCGAGGATTGGGGCCGCTACCGGATCAAGAGCCTGCTTGGCGCCGGCGGCATGGGGCGGGTGTGGAAGGCATGGGACCCGCTGCTGCTGCGGCCGGTGGCGCTCAAGTGCCTGAACGCCGAGGACCCGGCCGCGGTCGAGCGCCTGCTGCGCGAAGCGCGGGCGCAGGCCCGCATCGATCACGACAACGTCTGCAAGGTCTACGAGGTCGGGGACGTCGGCGGCCGGCCCTACATCGCGATGCAGCCGGTCGCGGGCGGCAGCCTGCGTGATGCCGCCGCGGAGATGAGCGTCGAGCAGCGGGTCGAGGTCATGCGGCAGGCGGCCCTGGGGGTGCACGCCGCCCATCGCACCGGCCTCATCCACCGCGACCTCAAGCCCGGCAACATCCTGGTCGAGCGGGACGAGGACGGCCGCCCGCACCCGTACGTGGTGGACTTCGGCGTGGCGCGCGACACGGCGGCGCCGCCCGAGACCCGCATCGGCCTGGCGGTGGGATCGGTCCACTACATGGCGCCCGAGCAGGCCCGGGCGTCGGAGGTGGACCGCCGCGTGG
>DATKFK010000966.1:0-5085 GCA_035544375.1 Thermoanaerobaculia bacterium | reverse complement strand
CCGCGGTGTTCGAGAAGTAGAAGAGGCAGCGAGGCGCGCCGCCGATGCGGGGAGGCGGCGTGCCGGTTCACTTCCGCGGTTCGACCACCACGAGATCGCTGAGACCTCCCAGCGCGGAGTGGGCCAGGTAGACGACTCCCTTGTCGGTCACCGCCGGGTTTCGGGCGCCGGTGTGGGTGGCCACTTTCGCCACGACCGTCAGCTTGCCCTGCGCGTCCGCCCGCGCGATCGTCAGCTGGCCCGCCCTGGCGGCGCCGACGTACAGGGTGTGCGTCGCCGGCCAGTAATCGATGTCGTCCACCCCGTCCCCGGTGTCGATCGACGACAGCACCGCGCCGTCGTGGGCCGCGTCGAGCACCTCCGCGCGCGTGCTGCAAGCGACGAAGAGCTGGCCGGTCACGGAATCGACGCGCAGGCCGTGCGGACCGTCCTCGCCGCATGCCGGCTTCCAGGTGGCAACCGTCTGGTGCGTCTTGAGGTCGATCGCCAGCGTGCGGTCCTTGTCCTCGAGATTGGTGTAGAAGCGGCCGCGCTTGGCGTCGACCGCAAACCCTTCGGGATTGCCGTCGAAGGTGAGCTTCGCCTTCTCCGCGAGCGTGGTCGCGTCGAGCGTACGGATCGACTTGTCGCGCGGCGTGGTGACCCAGACTTCCTTGGTGGCAGCCACGTAGGCGAGCCCGTCGGGCATCGAATCGAGCCGGTGGCACGCGCCGCGAGCGAGCGAGGTGGCGTTCCAGGAGCACACCGTCGAGTCGCCGCGGTTGCCGACGTACACCCATCCCTCGCCGGGCGTCACCGAGCTCGGTCCCACCTTGCGCTTGCGCTCGCCGGTCCCCATCTCCGCGGTGGCGAAGCCATCGATCGTCCGCACCTTGCCGCTGGCCGGATCGACGACCGCCACGGTCCCGGTGTTGCCAGCCGGCGCCCAGACCAACCCGGTCGCCGGATCGAAAGCGATGTAGTCCATCAGGATGCCCGCCGCGCTGGCCCCCGGCAGGGGCTGCATGCGGACCGAGTAGGCGGGCTCGGCGCCGAACGCCGTCCCTGTCAGGATGAACAGGGCGCAGAGAAGGGTCGTCAGAACGAGGTGGCAGCCATCGAGAGTGCGGTCAGGTCGCGTCATGAGCGAATTCTGGCACGGCTTCGCCGAGGGAGTCCAGGCCGGAGAGCGTGGCGCACGAGGCGCGCGCCGGTCAGGATGGCGGCCGGCGCCGGAAGGGTATAGGCTTTGGCGGAGCCAAGGTCAGCGTCATCGTCCCGGCGACGGCCCAAGCTCGCATGGCATCCATGGCCTCCCCGCCCGCCCAGATCAGCGTCATCGCTCCGATCCAACCGGCGATCGAGCGCGCCAAGTCGCTTCTTTTCCAGCCCTTCGATCTCGGCACGTGGTTCACGATCGGCTTCTGCGCCTGGCTCGCCGGCTTTGGACAGATGGGGTTCACCTGGACCAATCGCTTCCCCTTCTCCGGCGGCTTCCAGACCCCTGGCAGCGCCGCCAACTGGCAAGGAGCGTCCGAGTCCTGGGAACGGGCGAAGGACGAGGTGACGCGAAACCTCGGCTGGATCGTCCCCTTGGCGATCGCGCTGGTCTGCCTCGTCGTGGTGCTCGGCGTGCTCGCGGTCTGGCTCACCAGCCGGGGCGAATTCATGTTCCTCCACTGCGTGGCGCTCGGCCGCGCCGAGATTGCGGTCCCCTGGCGGCAGCATGCGCGCAAGGCGCGGAGCCTGTTTTTCTTTCGCCTGGCTCTCGGCCTGCTCGCCGCGGTGGTCATGCTCCTGCTGTTTGCCATCATCGGTGTCGTCGTCTTCCGGATCGTCAAGCAGGGTGCCGCGCAGCCGGCGGACTGGCTCCCGCTCGTCGCGGTGGGGCTGGCGCTGCTCGTGTTCGGTGTCGCGTTCGGGGTCGTCGCGAAGCTGACCAGGGACCTGGTGGTGCCGATCATGTTTGTGCGCGACGGTACCTGCCGGCAGGCATGGAGTGAGCTGCTCGGCCTCTTCGCAGGTGGGATCCACCTGCTGATCATCTATCTTCTATTTCAAATCGTGCTCGCGATGGCGATCGGAGTCGTCGTCCTCGCCGCCATGATCGTGACCTGCTGCATCGCCGGTTGTCTGCTGATCATCCCTTATATCGGTACAGTATTGCTGCTGCCAGTCCTCGTCTTCGCCAGGTCCTATTCGCTCTACTACCTGGCGCAGCTAGGGCCGCAGTACGACCTGTTCCAGCCGGCGGCCCCGCCGCCGACCGGCCCCGCCTGACCCTGATCGCATTCGCCTGTCGCCCCCGGTCGTCTCGATCAGGCCGCCGATCGCGGCCATGTCGCGGCCCCAGGGCTGTGCCCGGATGCGCCACCGGCCAGGGGTCGCCGACGCGAGGGCGCTGGACATCGGAGCCTCCGCTCGGCATGATATCTACGTGGACTTTGGACGAGACCAGGAGGACTGACGGGATGAGCCTAAGCGCAAAGGAACAGGTTCTGCACATCCTCGATGAGCTGCCCGACGACAGCTCCTTCGATGAGCTGTTGCGCGAGCTGGCCTTGGCTCGCATGATCGAGCGCGGACTAGCAGATCGCGACAGCGGCCGGACTTTGAGCAACGCGGAGATGAAGCAGCAGATCGACGCATGGGCGAAGTGAGGTGGACCCACGAAGCCGTGCGCTGGCTGAACGAGATCCACAGCTATATCGCTCGCGACAATCCCGCCGCGGCGGCGAGGACGGTGCAGGGGATCTACGAGAAAGCGCAGGTGCTCGCGACCTTCCCGGAGGTGGGCTACCGCTATCGGGGCACTACGAATCGGCCGACTCGCATTCTTCTCTACGGCCACTACCGGATCGCCTACCTGGTCGAGGAGGAAGGTGCCATCACGATCCTTGGCGTCTTCCACGGCGCGCTCGATATCGAGCGCTATCTCTCGTAGGTTGCTGCGCACCGAGCTCGCTGAAGTCGAGTTGGCCACCGACGAGGCGCTTGGACGAGTCGAGCAGGCGGCAAGCTGGTGGCACTCCCGCTGCTCGGTGACGCTTTCCGTCCTCGGCCCACTCCTTCGGAAGATAAAGGCGAAGCCCGCCGGGCAAGGCATAAGTCCCGCGCCACTCGCAGTAGATCCTGCTCCGACCACGGCAATCCCGATTTGCGGCAAAAGACCCTGGAACTTGGGCGTGCCTACTCGCAACTCACTCGAAAGGGCAAGGGCGTCGCGCTGTTCGATGAGGTGGCGTTGGCTAACGACCTCAATGCTGCCGCAGGGGGATCGACGGTGATCGCTTCCTCCAGGAACGCCAATCCCGCTGCCGCAACCGAGTTGGATCGACTTCGGAAGCTGGATCAACTCAAACAGGGCGGACTCCTCAGTGAGCAGGAGTACGCTGCAAAACGCCAGAAGATTATCGACGACCTGTAAGAGCAGGGCCTGGCCGCAACGGCGTGCCGGCGGCGGCGATCCCTCCGGCCCGGGTGTCGAAGTCGGCCCGCAGGCCGCCCCCTGCGGCGATCCCGTGGCCAGGTGGAGGCTGAGTCCGTCCCCGGCGGCGATCCCTTGTCCGCGTCATCCCTGGACCAATGGGCACCGGTCGTGGCCCGTGACGGCATGCCGCCGCCTCGTTGCGCTCCGCCGCGCCGCGCCGCGATCACGTCCGCCGCCCCCGTTGCACCCCGCCGCGCCGCGACCCCGCCTGGGCGCGGTGAGATACTCTCCATCTCGCAGGCGCAACGAACTCACCCAAGAGGAGGCTTCATGCCGCCGCAGGTCGTCTGTTTCGCTTCGCGCGCCGCCGCCCGCCGTCCGCACCATCGCCTCGCTCTCGGAACGCTATCGCTGGCCGCCGCATGGCTCTTCACCCAGGCGCCGGTGGCCGGCGGCGTCAACCGCTGGACCTCGATCGGACCGGCCGGCGGGTACTTCACGCTCGCCGCCGCTCCCGGCGCGCCCGGGACCGTCTACGGCCTGTCGGGAGACGGCGGCGTTAGCCGCAGCTTCGACGGCGGCCTGACCTGGGAGGTCACCGGCAGCGTCCAGCCCGCGATGCAGTTCCAGCCCTCCATCGCGGTCGACCCGGCCCGCGGCGCTACGGTCTATGCCGCTGGTGACAACGGGATCTGGAAGACCGTCGATGGCGGCGCCACCTGGCAGCTGATCCTGGCGGTGCGCGCCAGCCAGGTGGCGGTTGCCGCCTCCGCGCCGCAGACCGTCTATGCGGTGGACGGCTACCAAGGCATCGAAAGGAGCGGCGACGGCGGCGCCAGCTGGCAGCTGGTCGGTGCCGAAGCCATCCAGGGCGTGAGGTTGCTGGCCGTCGATCCGAGCGCGGCCGGCACCGTGTACGCGCTCACCGACATCGCGATCTACAAGAGCTTCGACGGGGGCGTCCACTGGAGTGATCTGAGCAGTCCGGCAAACCCCGTTACTGGACCAGCGCGCTTGATCGTCGATCCCCGCCAGCCTTCGACGCTCTATCTAGCCGGTGGCACCCTCGTGTGGCGCAGTACGGACGCGGGCGTTACCTGGACGCCCGCCAATGCCGGCCTGCCAAATGCTCAGCTGCAGGACCTGGTGGAGGCCCCCTCGGGCGCGCTCTATGCGGCCTTCGATACCAGCGCCGCCGGCGCGCTGGCGGCCGGGATCTGGCGAAGCACTGACGGTGGCGCCTCCTGGCAGCACGTCTCGGAACTTGCCACGTCGCTCATCGGGCTCGCCGCCGATGCTGGAGCCCCCGACCGGCTGTATGTCTCGACGGTCCCGGCCGGCGTCGCGCTCAGCACGGACCAGGGCCAGACCTGGGCGGCTCCCGGCCGCGGGCCCAGCGGCCGCCACGTCACCCAGGTGGTGGCCGGCCGCAGCGGCCCGGGCGCCCTCTATCTCACTGCCGCGCCCGCCTCCTTCGAGGCGATCGAGGCCGATTTCCTGCGCAGCGGAGACGGCGGCGGCACGTGGAGCACGCTCGCCCCGGTGTGGCAGTCCGTGTCCTTGCCGCGGCTGGTGCTCGACGCGCAGCCCGGCATCCTTTACGCGACCGGGCGCTCCGGTGCGGGGGGCGACTTCATCAGCCTGGACGACGGTGCAACCTGGGACGCGCTGCCGGA
>DATKFK010000965.1:0-5345 GCA_035544375.1 Thermoanaerobaculia bacterium | reverse complement strand
GCGAGGCCGAAATCGGTGATCACCGCGCGCGGCTCGGCCGCGGCTCCGGCCGGCGTCGCTCCCTGCTCGCCGCCGCCCCCCCCGCTGCCGCCGGCGCCGCCGCCGCAGAGCATCACGTTGCCGGGCTTGAAGTCGCGGTGGATCACCCCGACCCGGTGCGCCGCGGTCAGGCCCGCCGCCACCTGGCGCACGATCGGCAGCGCCTCCTCAGGCGTCATCCGCCCGCCGCCGCACAGCCGCTGCTCGAGCGTCTCGCCCGGCAGCAGCTCCATGCTGAAGAAGGTGATCTCCGCGGACGGTCTGCCGGGGCCGGCGGCGAGGGGGCCGTCGACGGCGGTGGGCTCGCCGGCGGCGGATCCGCCGGGCGGCGGGCTCGGCTCCGGCCGATGCCGGAAGACGTCGAAGATACGGCAGACGTTGGGATGGGTGACCTTGCGCGACAGGTGGATCTCGCGCCGGAAGCGGTCGATGGCCCCCGTCAGATGGGCGACCTCGGGGCGCACCGTCTTCAAGGCGACCCGCTCGCCGAGCTCGAGGTCCTCGGCCTCGTAGACGTCCCCCATCCCGCCGTGGCCGATGAAACGGACGATGCGGAAGCGGGTGGCCAGCACCGCCCCCGGCGCCAGGCGGATGCCGGGCGGCGGCGGGTGCTGCTCGTCGGTGGTAGGAAGGCGCAGCGTGGGGGCCGGCGGCGGCGAGGCGGCTGCCAAAGGTGGCGAGGCGGCTGCCGGTAGTGGCGAGGCGGCTGCCGGCGGCGGTGTCGCGGCCGCGGCCGCCGCGCCCAAGCGCTCCGTGGCGCGCTGTGCCGAGCCGCCGCCAGCGCCGGCAGCTCCGGCCGCGGGGTCTGCCGGCCGGTCGGGATGGCCGCCGCCGCCGTCAATCAACGGCGACCCTCCTGCTCTCGTCCAGGCTCAGCTCGATGCTGAAGACCGGGACGGCCCGCGCCTTGCCCTTGAGCGGCATGGGCTCGAGAGCGCGCACCCGGGGCGGGTTCGTCAGCCGCCGGTAGAGCAGCTCGGAGAGCAGGATCTCCCCGGCGCCGGCCCGCGAGCAGAGGCGGGAGGCGGTGTTGACCGGGTCGCCGATCACCGTGTATTCGAGCCGCTGGTCGCTGCCGATGTTGCCGGCGAAGACCTCGCCGGCATTGACGCCGATGCCGACGGCGATCGTCTGCCGGCCCTGCCGGCTCCACTCGGCGTTGAGCCAATCGATGCGGCGCTGCATGGCCACCGCCGCGCGCACTGCCTGATCGGCGTCGTCGGCGCGCGCCAGCGGCGCTCCCCACAGCGCCATCACCGCGTCGCCGATGAACTTGTCGAGCGTTCCGCCGTGCTCGAAGACGACGTCGACCATCTCGGAAAAGTACTCGGTGAGCAGGCTGGCGATCTCGTCCGGGCTCATCCGCTCGGACAGCGGCGTGAAGCCGCGGATGTCGGAGAACAGGACGACGACGTCGCGCTTGGCGCCGCCGAGCTGGACCTCGCCCTCGGCGCCGGCGATCTGGCGGGCGAGGTCGGGGGCGAAGTAGCGCTGGAAGTTCGACAGCACCACCGCCTCGCGGCGCACGCGCTCGATCAGCTGGCTGTTCTCGATCGCCACCGCCACGATGCCGGAGAAAGCGGTCAGGAATGAGAGGTCCTCCTCGCTGAACGAATGGGTGGCCGCCTGGTTGTCGAGATAGATGACGCCCAGCACGCTCCCCAGCCGGCCCAGGAGCGGCGCGCAGATGGCGCTCTTGACGCTTTGCAGGAAGACCGAGCCGCCGGCGAACCGGCTGTCGTCGGGCGCGTTCTCGATCAGCACCGCCACCCGCTCCTCGACCGCCTTCCTGGCGATCGAGCGCGGCACCGGCGGGCCGATGGCGCCCGTGCCGGCGCCGGCGGTGCGGTTGCGCGCCACCCGCGGCAGCAGCTCGCCGGCTGGCCCCGCCATCAGGATCGCGACCCGGTCGACGCTCATCACCTGGAAGCTGAGATCGACGACCTTCTCGAGCAGGCGGTCCACCTCGGCTTGCTGCGACAGCTCCTGGGCAATGGCGATGAGCAGGGCGAGCTTCTTCTCGAGGCGGATGGCCGCGGTCTTGCCGCCGATCCGCAGCACCGACTTGCCGGCGGGTGGGACGTCCACCAGCTGCGCGGCAACGTCGGCGCCGCGCAGCTTGATCTGGCGGACGATGGTGCCGTCGAGGGGTCCCTCGGCGAACATCGAGGGCGGAGCGCCGGCGGGCGCGGCCGGCGCCACCAGCTCGAAGCCGACCTTGCCGAAGGCGATCTGGGAACCGGGCAGGGCCACCGCGTCGCTCACCCGCCGGCCATCGACGAAGGTGCCGTTGGTGGAGCCCAGGTCCTGCAGCCGCAGCCCGGAATCGGTCAGGTCCAGCTCGGCGTGGCGGCGCGACACCGTCGGGTCGGCGAGCGGCAGGTCGCAGTCGTCGGTGCGGCCCACGACGAACGTGCGGCCGGGCAGGATCTCGACCGAGATGGTTCCGGACTTCGCGACGAGCTTCACGTTGGCTTGGGCCTCGCGACGCCCCCGTACGTTACTACACCGCGGCCGAGGGGCCAGCGCCGCCGGCCCGGGGGGAGAAACGCCCCAAATGACACGCAGATGAGCGAGTGCGTTCTTGACGAATCGTCGAAAGTTGGAATACGCTAGTTTCGTTGGGAAAAGCCATGTACGGGGAACAGGTTGAATGTCGTAGCTGGCTGTTATGTCATTAGCGGTGCCAATTTATGCATCGAGCTCTATAGATTCTGCGGGGTGACATCCCATGAGCAGGCAGCGCCGGTCGTTCGTCGTTCCAGCTCTCCTCTCGCTATCGGGCGCAATGCTCGGCGCGTTCCCTGTCGCGGCAGGCGGCCCCTACGACTACCACCCGGTGACGCCGTGCCGGGTGTTCGACACGCGCACGGTCGGTCCGCAGACCAACGGCCAGCCGTTGGCGAACCCCGGGCCGTATCTCTTCCGCATCCAGGGCAACTGCGCGATCCCCAACGGCGCCGCGGCGGTGACGCTCAACGCGACGGTGGTGTCGCCGAGCACCACCGGCGACCTGCGCCTGACCCCGTTGACGTCGGCCACGGTCTCGACGCTCAACTATCCGGGTGGCATCAGCGCGCTCGCCAACGGCGCCACGGCGCCGCTGGCGGCGGTCAGCCAGCCGACCGACAAGGATCTCCAGGTGGTAATCGGCATGCAGTCGTCAGGGACCATCCACCTGATCATCGACGTGACCGGCTATTTCCAGTGAGACCTGGCGCGGCGAGGCGAGCCATGAGCCGGCAAGCAGGCGGCCAAGCAAGCGGCGAGGCGGGAAGCGAAAGCGGTCGCGGCGGGGGCACGCGGCGCCGGCGAGCGTGGGGCGGCCGCCGGCCCGAGGAGGCGGGGAGGGCGGTTGGGCGGACGGCGGAGGTGGCGCTGGCGGCAATGGTTGCGGTCGCGGCGGTCGCGGGTGTGCTGGTTCCCGGCCGCGCCGCGGCGCAGATCACGCCGACCAGCGCGCAGGAGATCCAGGTTTCGGCGGTTCAGACGTTCCAGGCCGCGCCGGTCGTGGCCAGCGACGCCTTTGGCGACTTCGTCGTGGTCTGGCAGCGGCCGGAGGCCGGCGGTGCCGGCGAGGACATCCTGGCGCAGCTCTACCACCCCGACCCGGCCAATGGGGTTGCCGCCTCGGGCTCGCCGATCCAGGTCAACACCGCGACCGGGGTGTGCCAGCAGTTCCCGGCGGTGGCCGCGGACGCGGCGGGCAACTTCGTGGTGGTGTGGCAGCGGCTGGTGGGAGGCGCCAACGGGTGGGACGTCTACATGCGGCGCTTCAGCAGCGCCGGGGCGCCGCTCGCCGGGGAGGTGCCGGTCAACACCACCACCGCCGGCAACCAGGAGCGGCCGGCCGCGGCGATGGCGCCCGACGGGCGCTACCTGGTGGTCTGGCAGAGCGACAGCCAGAGCGGCGGACAGGGATGGGATGTCGCCGCCCAGGCGTTCACTGCCGCCGGCGCCGCGGTCGGCGGCGAGGTGACGGTCAACGCCAACCTCGCCGGCGCGCAGCACTCGCCGCGGGCAGCCTTCGTGGCGGCGCCGCGGGCGGGTTTCGCGATCGTCTGGGAGAGCGGCGGCGGTATCGTCGGCCGCCGCTTCACACCCGGCGGTGTGGCGATCGACGCCGCCGAGCTGCCGATCAACTCGACGACGACCGGCACCCAGCGCAACCCCGCCGTCGCCGCCGATCCGTCGGGCAACTACGTGGTGGCGTGGGAGAGCGTCGATGCCAACGGCCTCGCCAGCCGCATCCTGGCGCGGCGCTTCCAGGGCGCGGCGCCGATCGGCAACATGAGCGACGTGGTGGTGGACGCGACGCCCGGCGCCACCGCCCAGCATGATCCGGCGCTGGCCACCGACACCATCGGCAACTGGTTGGTGAGCTGGGACAGCATCGGCGAGGACGGCAGCGGCGCCGGCATCGTGGCTCAGCAATTCGACAGCCGCCAGACGCCGCAGGGCGCCAAGGTGAAGCTCGACAACACGATCACCGCCGGCGACCAGACTCTGCCGAGCGTGGCGATGAGCCAGGGCGGGAACCTGCTGGTGGCCTGGCAGAGCCTGACGCCGGCGGGCGATGCGGCGGTGATCGAGGCGCGGCCGGCCAGCCTGCCGTCGCGGAGGTTCTACACCCTGACGCCCTGCCGGGTGGTCGACACGCGCGGGCCGAACGGGCCGCTCGGCGGACCGGTGCTGGCATCGGGGGCGGCGCGAATCTTCCCGCTGCTGAGCGGCGCCTGCGGCATCCCGGCGACAGCCAAGGCGCTGGCGCTCAACATCACCGCCGTCACCGCCAGCGGGTATGGCTTCTTGACGGTCTACCCCGGCGATGCGCCGTTTCCCGGCTCGAGCACGCTCAACTTCGATCCCGCTCATGCCCTGGGGACGCTTGCCAACAACGCCGACGTCGCCTTGTCGCTCGACGGCCAGGGCAACGTGGCGGTGGTCGCGGACGTGGTTGGCGGCAACAACACGGTGCACCTGATCATCGACGTGAACGGCTATTTCCAGTATCCCTGACAGGCGATGACGATGCTGGCAAGACAAAGTGGAGTCGGGCGTCCGGGAGGCCGGAGCCTCGCCGCGGCGCTGGCGGTCGCCGCCTGGCTCGGCGGTGGCGCGGCGCTGCACGCCCAGGGAGCGGTGTGTGCGGGGTCGAACATCACTTACGGCCCTGGCGGCAACGACGGCCTCAACCCGGCGCAGTGCTCGGGTTTCGTCTGCCAGACGCCAGTGGTGACCTCGGGGCCAACCTATACCGTGGACCCGGGGTGTGACCCCACCGTCAGCACCTGCGGCATGAGCGT
>DATKFK010000964.1:0-4772 GCA_035544375.1 Thermoanaerobaculia bacterium | reverse complement strand
CTGCTACACCAAGGTCGGCTATCCCACCTGCTATAACACTTGTCACTGAGAAGCTACTGTCACTCAATAACTGCTGTAACCGGTGAGCTGCTGTCACCGATGAGCTGACCTGACCGGGAGGCCCCATCCTGGCGGCCGGGGCCTCCCGCCGATGTCCCGTTCTCGATCCGGCCGTGTCACAGCCTCGTGCCGCCGGCTCCGGATGCCGGATCGCCCCTGTGCGGCTGATCCATGACCCGGTTCCTTCCAGGATTTCGCATCTTTACATGATGGCGCCTGACGGCGCCGGCTGTAACGGCCCTCGACCGGCGCACGCCCATGCGCTCAGGCTCCGAGGGCCCTCAGGACCGGTTCATTGACAGCTGCTTGCTCGTATCAGGCACTCTCGGCCGGCCGCACGTGCTCATGGGCGTGGTAGCTGCTGCGCACCAGCGGCCCGGCCTCGCAGTGCGTGAAGCCGAGACCCAAAGCGTGCTCGCGATAGGCCGCGAACTCGTCGGGGTGCACCCAGCGCGCCACCGGCAGGTGCTGGGTGGTCGGCTGCAGGTACTGGCCGATGGTCACGATCTCGACCCCGGCCGCGCGGATGTCGGCCAGGGTGGCGTGGACCTCCGCGGGCTCCTCGCCCAGACCGACCATGATGCCGGTCTTGATGCGACCCGCCCACCCGCCGCCCCGGCGCGCGGCCTCGCTGGCCTGCGCCAGCAGTCCCAGGCTGCGGTCGTAGCGGCTGCCCGGGCGTGCCTGGCGGTACAGGCGGGGCACGGTCTCGACGTTGTGGGAGAAGACTTCCGGCGCCGCCCCCAGCACCACGTCGAGCGCGCCGGCGACGCCGCGAAAGTCGGGGGTGAGCACCTCGACGGCGGTCCCCGGGCGGCGGCGGTGGATCGCCTCGATCACCTGCGCGAAGTGACCGGCGCCGCCGTCGGGCAGGTCGTCGCGGTCCACGGAGGTGACCACCGCGTGCCGCAGCCCCATCGCCGCCACCGCCTCCGCCACGTGCTCCGGCTCGAGCGGATCCACCCCCGGCTGCGGCCGGCCCGAGGTCACCGCGCAGAAGCCGCACCGACGCGTGCAGACGTCGCCAAGGATCATGAAGGTGGCCGTGCCGTGCTCGCCCCAGCACTCGTAGATGTTGGGACAACGCGCTTCCTGGCACACCGTGTGCAGATTCAGATCGTTGACCAGGTTGCGGACCTGGTGGTACGTAGACGAGGTAGCCAGCTTGATGCGAAGCCACTCCGGCCGTCCCTGGCGATGTACCCGGTGGGCCGGCGAGGCAGTTTGACCGATTTGGATCAGTGAGTCGTTCACGGCTGGTAGTCTAACCCGCCTGCCTGTACCTGCAAGTGCCGTGGGAAGGGGTCGCCCGAGCCGTACGGCCCCAGTCGCAAACGGAAGCAAGCATCGCGTGGAGACATAAGATGTGCGTGCAACGCGCAAGGTGGAGTTGTGTGCTCTTCGGTTTGCTGCTGGCGGCGGCTGCGCCGCCGCTCCCCGCCGGCGATCTCGCCGGCAACTGCCGTCTCGCCAACCAGCCCGCGGCCACGCTGCTGGTGCCCTACTTCGAGGTCGATCTTGCCAATCCGGCAGGCCGCACCACCCTCTTGTCGGTCAATAACGCCGCCCCGCGCCCGACCCTGGCGCGCCTGGTCCTGTGGACCGACTGGGGCGTTCCCACCCTCGCCTTCGACATCTACCTGACCGGCTACGACGTGCAGACCTTGAACCTGCGCGATGTCTTCAACGGCAGCCTGCCCTTGACCGGCCCCGGCCTCAGCCCCAACGGTCCGCTGTCCGAGCCCGGCACCGGCTTTCCCGGCTGTTCCGGCAGCAGCGCCCAGGTCCGCGCCGTGAACAACCGCCAGCAGCTCTCGCTGCGCGCCGCCCACACCGGCCAGCCCCTGCCCAACAGCCAGTCGCTCTGCGCCTCGAGCGCGCGGCCGGGGTCGTCGATCGTCGTCGGCTACATCACCGTCGACGCGGTCAACCGCTGCACGGGGACGAGCTTCATGACGACCGCCAATACCCCTGCCGATCCGCTGTACTTCGCCAAGGGCGGCACCGGCCTGGCGAGCGACGTCAACGCGCTGTGGGGCGACGTCTTCTACCTCGACTCGCAGCACAACCAGGCGATGAGCCAGCCGGCGATCACCGTGCTCGCCGACGCCAGCTTCTTCAATCCGGGCGATTACACGTTCTATGGCCGCTATGACAACTTCGACAGCCGCGACGACCGCATGCCGCTGTCGAGCATGTACTACGTCCGCTTCTTCAACGGCGGTCCGTTCTCGGGCGGCACCGACCTGCTGGTCTGGCGCGACAACCGCTCCGCCGAGGCCAACCCGCTGCCGTGCGGATCGAGCCCCTCGTGGGCGGCTCCCGGCGAGGAGCAGCTGGTGATCTTCGACGAGCAGGAGAACGCCGGCGCCTTGAACCAGCCCAACGCCTTCCCGCTGACCACGCAGCGCGTCTCGGTGGGCGGCCAGGCGATACCCGCCCAGCCCCACTTCGGCTGGCTGATGCTCGACCTCTGGCACGCCGACGGCACGCACGCCCAGGGGTGGGTCGGCTCGCTGCTCACCGCCTCCGGCCGTTTCGCCTCGGGTCACGAGGCCCTGCGCGCCGACGATCTTTGTAACTTCGGGCCTTAGGGTCCGCCGCCGGCAGGCGGCCATCCGTTTGCCGCGGGCACAGCCGCCGGTGCCGCGCGCCGGCGGCTGGTGTCCCGTCTGAGACGCGCCACTAGCTGTTAGAGTCCCCCGGGTAGGCAAGAAAGGGGGCTCGCTTGCGCTTCGAGACCATCGCGGTGCACGCCGGCGGCGAGATCGATCCGGCCACCGGCGCCGTCGCGCCGCCGCTCCACCTGTCGACCACCTTCTAGCATGGCCCCGCCGGCGAGGTGCCCCTGGGGCATCTCTACATCCGCGAGAGCAACCCCGGCCAGACACGGCTCGAGGAGGCGCTCACCGCGGTCGAAGGCGGCGAGGCGGCCTTCGTGTTCGCGTCGGGAATGGCGGCCTGCACGGCGTACTTGCAAACCCTGCCCGCGGGCTCGCACGTGATCTTCCACCGCGACCTCTACTACGGCGTTCGCACCCTCGCCCAAGACTACCTGCCACGCTGGGGGGTCGAGGCCAGCGCCGTCGACCTCGGCGACGAGCGCGCGCTCGCCGCGGCGCTCCGGCCGGCGACCCGCCTGTTGTGGGCGGAGACGCCGACCAATCCGCTGCTCGAGGTGCTCGACCTGCGCCGGCTCGCCGAGATCACCCATGCCCACGGCGCCAGCCTGCTGGTGGACGGCACGCTCGCCACCCCCGCCCTGCAGCGGCCGCTCGAGCTCGGCGTCGACGCCGTCCTGCACTCGACAACCAAGTACCTGGGCGGCCACAGCGACGTGCAGGGCGGCGCCCTGGTGCTGCGCCGCCGCGAGCCCGACCTCGTCTCGCGCCTCGAGCAGGTGCGCCACGACCTCGGGGCCGTCGCCTCGCCGTTCAACAGCTGGTTGGTGCTGCGCGGCCTGCGTTCCCTCGCCTGCCGCATGGAGCGCCACGCCGCCAACGCCATGGCCGTCGCCACCGCCCTCGCCGGCCGCCCCGAGGTGGCGGCGGTGCTCTACCCGGGCCTTCCCGGCCATCCGGGCCACGAGATCGCCCGCCGCCAGATGCGGGCCTTCGGCGGCATGGTCTCCTTCCGGCTCGCCGGTGGCCGCGAGCACGCCCTGCGTGTCGCCGGCAGGGTGCGTCTCTTCCTCAACGCCACCAGCTTCGGCGCCGCCGAGAGCCTGATCGAGCACCGCGCCTCGTCGGAGGGCATCCACTCGACCACCCCGCCCGACCTGCTGCGCGCCTCGATAGGCCTCGAGCACCCCGACGACCTGGTCGCCGACCTGCTGCAAGCGCTGGCCGGCTAAGCGGCGGGCTATTGCAGGCAGTTTCAGGCGACTCTAGCGCAGCGCCGCGGGCACGAGGCGGAGGGAGGCGCCAAGCAATGGGCTGGAGAAGAAACCGTCGGGCTGTTGCGGCGCGGCGGCGAAGCGGCCCTCACGCAAGTGGAAGCCTGCCGCCTCGCGCCCGTCCGCCCAGGCGCAGTAGTACTCCTGGACGCCGCTCATCTGGTAGGCAAGGAACTTGGCGCCGCGCGGCGCCCGGTCGCGCTCCGCGGTCTCGCGGCCCAGGATCTCGACGACGATGTCAGGCACGCGGGCCACGGTCTCCGTGCCCGGCACGCAGCTCACCTCGGCGGCGCAATGCACCACCAGGTCTGGAAACACAACGGTGTCCGGGGGACGCGGCAGCCGATGCCGGGCGTCCAGGCTCATCGACCAACCCCTCTCCCGGACCAGGGGCGCCAACACCGAGAAGAGCTGACCAAGCGCATTGCCAGTGCTGTAGGTTCCAGGCGTCATCGGCAGCAGCCACCCTTCGATCAGCTCGAGCGGGTCCTCCTCGCCCAGCCTCCAGTTCTCGAACTCCTCGGCCCGGATGGGCCCAAGGCGCTCGACGCGCATGCCGAAGACGGCCTCTGCCGGCAGGAGGCTGGGGGCTTCGGGGGCGACGAGGTTTGGCGCGCGATTCATCAGCTTTGGCAAAGGCGCACGGCGGCTCGTTGCGAAGATCTCAAGATGTGAGTTCCAGGTCGAAAATGGAGCGGCCTTCGCGGAACGTGCGGCGGCGCAGGCGGCAGCGGCAACCAAGGATGGAGGATGCGGTCCAGCCTTCGACCTGCGGCCCCTCAGGCGCGACCCGCACGTAACCGGCGGCAGTCAGCCT
>DATKFK010000963.1:0-6114 GCA_035544375.1 Thermoanaerobaculia bacterium | reverse complement strand
AGCAGCGTGCCGTTGCGGTTGATGTAGGCGTAGAAGCGGCGGGACTCCTCGCGCTTGTCCACCACGTCGAGGTCGCTCTCGGCCAGCGGCGCGAAGAAGCGGTGCACGGTGGCCTCGGGGTAGCCCTGGCTGATCAACATGGTCTTGACCTCGTCGACCTCCTGGGTCGCCTTGCCGGTGACCAGGCGCGACAGCTCGACCATGCCGGGGCCGAAGAACTCGTAGCGCTCCCCCTCCTGGCCGCTGCCGCTGCCCATGGGGATCAGGCGGTAGGCCCCGAAGTTGAGCGCGATGCGCATGCCGCGGTCGAAGGCAAAGCCCTCGCGCACCGCCTGCTCGTAGTAGCGCTGCAGATGGATGGCGCAGACGAGCAGGTTGAGCGCCTCGCGGCTCGAGTAGAAGGCGCCGTCGCCCAGGTACTTTTCGAGCTTGACCCGGCGCGCGCCGGCCAGGCGGTTGACCCGGCGCTGGAAGCGGAACATGGCGCGGAACGCCTCGTCCTGGCTCTCGCTGGCGGAGCGCTGCAGGTAGGAGATGGTCTGCGAGAACTCGCTGATGTCGTAGATCAGCCCGAAGCGCTCGACGCGAGGGTCGACCACCCAGGGGGCCATGAAGTCGAGCGGCCGGGTGACCGGCGACAGGACGAGGGCCGCGCGGTGGGAGCCGCGGACGGCGAGCGGCTCGCGCGCCACCATGCGCCCGTCGGCCTGCGCCTCGACGCGCAGCAGCGACCGGCGCACCGCATGGAAGAGCTCGAATTCCTTGAGCTTGAGCAGCAGGCTCTCCCAGACCTGCACCAGGATCGGCGGCAGCAGCCGCACCGGGTTGTAGGCCGGCCGGGTCACCAGGAAGGACAGGTATCCCGGGCGGATGAGCAGGTCGCGCGCGTCGTTCCGGGGGTCGGCGCCGAGCAGGGTCGAGGCGATGGCGCGCAACTCGTGGTCGGCGGCGAGCTGCTCGGCGTGCCAGCTGAACAGCTCGCCCAGGCGCTGGCGGATCTCGCGGCC
Source organism: Thermoanaerobaculia bacterium (assembly GCA_035544375.1). Taxonomy (GTDB): domain Bacteria; phylum Acidobacteriota; class Thermoanaerobaculia; order Multivoradales; family UBA5704; genus JASLEW01. The sequence goes on along the minus strand of DATKFK010000963.1, from coordinate 5,107 downwards.
GTCGATCTTGAGATAGCCGTTGAAGTAGCTGCCGAGCTCGGCAAGGTCGGGGCTGATGTGGTCCTCGGTGAACACCAGGACGTTGTCGCGCATGCTGGTGAGGAGACGCGGGAAGAGCCCCTCCTCGGCCTCCTCGGTGGCGCCGGCGACCTTCTGCACCAGGTCGTAGGTACAGGCGAGGACGCGGTCGAGGAGGCGGTCGCAGACCCGGTACTTGATGGCGTCGCCCAGGCGGCGGCCGACCTCGAGGTCCTCGCGTAGGACCCGCTTCGGCGTCTCCTTGAGCAGGCGGGCGATGTCGGTCGAATGGTGCAGCCAGAAGACGGACGGGAACAGCCGCCCGTAGTTCGAGATGGTGGCGTTCTCCACCGCGCGGGTGAGCAGCGCACGGTACCGCTCCCATGCAGTAGTGTAGAGCTTACGGTCATAGGTGTCCCGTCGCTGGATGGCGAGCTGCACGCCCTCTTCGCAGTGGATGTACTGACGCAGCGCCGCCGCCAGCGCCAGCATGCCTTCCGAGAGCAGCACCGGGAAGCCGCGCAGGGGAGTGGCGCCCTCGTCCTCGAGGAAGATGTTCTGCGGCACCGGCAGGGCGCGCTGCAGGTCCGGCAGCAGGCGCCCGATCTCCTCGGGGTCGCGGCGCAGGAAGTTGAACGGCCCTGGCAGCAGGGGAAGGAGCGACGGCGGGTTCATGCGCTGGCGCGGCGGCGACTGGAGTCGGGACGTCGTGGCGTCGGCAAGGTCGCGGGTCGTGGGCGAAAAGGCAGCGTATAGCATAGCGTCCGCCCGCGAAAACCGTACCTGGTAGACTCTGGCGCCGTTACGACCCGTAAGTGCCCGGAGCCCACGGCTGGGGTCGCCGACCGGGGCCGTTAGGAGACGAAACGATGACCGTGATCCCATCTCTCGTGGTGGCGGCCGGCGGCCGCGCCGACGCCGAGCTGCTGGCGGTCGGCTGCTTCCAGGGCGAGCCGCCCGCGGTCGAGCCGCTGCCCGAGGAATTGCGGCGGGCCGTGCTCGGCATCGCCGCCCGCCCAGGATGGAAGGGACGCGAGGAGCAGGTCGGGCAGGCCGCCGGCCCCGGGCCCGGCCCCGGCCCCGATCAGATTGTCGCGCTCTACGGCCTGGGGACGGCCGCCGAGCTCACCTTCGCCAAGCTGGCGCGCTGGCTCTGCCGGGTCGCCGAGGACGCCCGCACCGGAGGCGTGCGCCGGCTGGGGGTGGTGCTGCCGCGGCACGCCGAGACGACGGGCGCCGCGGCGCTGCGGGTCTCGCGCGCCGTGGCGCTGTGCGGCTACCGCTTCGAGCGCTTCCGCAGCGAGCCGGACAACGGCCGGTTGGAAACCGTCGAGGTGGTGCCGCCGGCCGGCGCCGAAGGCGACTACCGCGCCGCCGCCGGCACCGCCGCGAAGGTGGCGGCGGCGGTCGCCTATACGCGCGACCTCGCGAACACCCCGGGCAACGAGGCGCCGCCCGCCTGGCTGGAGGAGCGCGCCCGCGAGCTGGCCGCGAGCCACGGCCTCGAGATCGCCGTGCTCGACGCGGCGGAGCTGGCGCGGCGCGGCATGGGCGGCCTGCTGGCCGTGGGGGCCGGTTCGCAGCAACCGCCGCGGTTGCTGCGCCTGGCCCTGGGCGAGGGCAGCCGGCCGGCGGCGGACGCCGGTCGGCCCCGGCCGGCCTATGCGCTGGTGGGCAAGGGCGTCACCTTCGACTCCGGCGGCATCTCGATCAAGCCCGCCGCCGACATGGAGCAGATGAAGTTCGACAAGTCCGGCGCCTGCGCGGTGCTGGGGGCGATGCGCGCCGCGGCCGAGCTGGGGCTGGACCTGTGCGTGCGGGCCTACCTGCCGGTGGCCGAGAACATGCTGAGCGACAGGGCCTATCGGCCCGGCGACATCGTGCGCTGCTACAACGGCAAGACGGTGGAGATCACCAACACCGACGCGGAGGGGCGGATGATCCTGGCCGACGCCCTGGCCCTGGCGGCGGAAGAGGGCTGCGAGGCGCTGGTCGAGCTGTCGACGCTGACCGGCGCCTGCGTGGTGGCCCTCGGTCACCAGGCGGCCGGCCTGTTCACGCCCGACGACGCCCTGGCCGCCGAGCTCGACCGCGTCGCCGCCGGCAGCGGCGAGCGGCTGTGGCGGCTGCCGATGCTGCCGGAGTTCCTGGACGAGATGAAGGCGCTGCACGCCGATCTGCGCAACTCGGCGGGACGGTGGGGCGGGGCGAGCACCGCCGCCGCCTTCCTGTCGCAGTTCGTCGGCGGCCTGCGCCGCTGGGCACACTTGGACATCGCGGGGACGGCCTACGTCCGCTCCGAGGACGGGCGCGGCAGCACCGCCACCGGCTTCGGCGTGGCAACGGTGGTCGACTGGCTGCGCCGGCAGGCAAGCTGACCCCGCCCCGCCACCCGGCAACGCGCAACCGATCCGCGGGCAGCGGCGTCTAGGATAGGGAGAGAGCTCTCCAGCCGATGAATGCCCCCCTCCTGACCGCATCCGCCGGGCCCCCCCCGGGTGCCGGCGCCGCCGGCGGGTTCCCCGCCGGCGCCTCGATCGCCGGCGGCGCCTCTCCCGCTGCCGCGGTCCGGCCGCTGCTCGCCATCGAGGGGCTTCAGGTGACCTTCCCGCATGGCCGGGAGGGGCGGCAACGGGTGGCGGCGGTATGCGGGGCGTCGCTGACCATCGGGCGCGGCGAGTGCGTCGGGCTGGTCGGTGAATCGGGCTCGGGCAAGAGCCTGCTGGCGCTCGCCGTGCTGCGGCTGGTGCCGCCGCCGGGGCGTGTGAGTGGGCGGGTGCTGCTCGACGGCCGCGGCCCGGGCGGGCAGGCCGACCTGCTGGCGCTCCCCGAGGCGGCGATGCGGCGCGTGCGCGGGGCGCGCATCGGGATCGTTTTCCAGGAGCCGATGTCGGCGCTCGACCCGTTCTACTCGATCGGCTTCCAGATCGCGGAGGCGGCCGCCGCGCACCGGCCGCTCGGCCGCCGCGCCGCACGCGAGGAAGCCCTGCGGCTGCTCGAGCGGGTGGCGATGCCCGACGCGCGCCGGCGCCTGCGCGACTATCCGCACCAGCTCTCGGGCGGCCAGCGGCAGCGCGTGCTGCTCGCCATGGCGCTGGCCGGCGGCCCGGAGCTGCTGCTCGCCGACGAGCCGACGACCGCCCTCGACGTGACCCTGCAGGCGCAGGTGCTCGCGCTGCTCGACGAGCTGCGCCGCGACCTCGGCCTGGCGGTCCTGCTGATCACTCACGACCTGGCGGTGGTGGCCGAGACCTGCGATCGGGTGGCGGTGCTGTATGCCGGGCAGGTGGTCGAGGAGGCGGCGGTCGAAGACCTCTTCCGCGCTCCCGCCCATCCCTACACGCGCGCGCTGCTGGCCACCCTGCCGCGGCTCGGGCAGCCGGCGGAGCGAGGCCGGCTGCCGGTGCTGCCCGGACAACCGGCCGAGCCCGCGGCGCGGCCCGCCGGCTGCCCCTTCCACCCCCGCTGCCCGGATGCGATGCCGATCTGCGCCGTCGAGGAGCCGCCGGAGACCGCGCCCGGGCCGGCCAGGCGCGTGCGCTGCTGGCTGCATGCCGCGGTGCCGCGATGAGCGCGCCGGCGCCGCCGCGGCAGGAACCGCGGCTGCCGGTGGAGCCGCGGCAGGAACCGCGGCTGCCGGTGGGACCGCGGCAGGAACCGCGGCTGGCGGTGGGACCGCCGGAGGTGCTGCTGTCGGCCGTGGGGCTCGAGAAGCGCTATCCCCTGCGCCGCTCGCCTTTCGGCCGGCGGGGGACGGTGGCGGCGCTGGCGGGAGTCGACCTCGAGGTGCGGCGCGGCGAGTGCCTGGCGGTGGTGGGGGAGTCGGGGAGCGGCAAGACCACCCTGGCGCGCTGCCTGCTGCGCCTGGTCGAGCCGACCGCCGGCAGGGTGGTCTTCGCCGGCGAAGACCTCCTGGCGCTGCCACCCGGCGAGCTGCGGCGCCGGCGGCGGCGCTTCCAGATGATCTACCAGGACCCCTACGACTCGCTCGACCCCCGCCAGCGCATCGGCGCGGCGCTCGTCGAGCCGCTGCTGCTGCACCGCCTGACCGGCCGCGCCGGCTTCGCCTGGCGGCGCCGGCAGGCGGCGCGCCAAGTGGCCATCGAGCTGCTCGCCACGGTCGGGCTGCCGGCGGCGGCGACCGAGCGCTTCCCCCACCAGCTTTCGGGGGGGCAGCGCCAGCGGGTCGGCATCGCGCGCGCCCTGGCGGTCGAGCCCGAGCTGCTCGTCGCCGACGAGCCCGTCTCGGCGCTCGACGTGTCGGTCCGCAGCCAGATCCTGAACCTGCTGGCCGAGCTGCGGGAGCGCATGGGGCTCACCCTGGTGCTGATCGCCCACGACCTGGCGGCGGTCGAGCAGATGGCCGACCGCGTGGCGGTCTTCTACCTCGGCCGCATCGTCGAGCTGGCGCCGCGCGCGGAGCTGTTCGCAGATCCCCTCCATCCCTATACGGCGAGCCTGCTCGCGTCGGTGCCGGTCATTGCCTGGCCGGCAACGCCGGCAGGCGGCGGGCGGCGCTTTCGCGTGCGCTCGCCCCTGGCCGGCGAGCCTCCCAGCCCGGTGGCACCGCCGCCCGGCTGCCCGTTCCATCCACGCTGCCCGGTGGCCCAGGCGCGATGTGCCAGTGAACGGCCCGAGCTGCTGCCTGCCGTGCCCGGGGCGGCGGCCGCCGGGGCCGGCGGCGGCGAAACCGCGGCCGCGCGCCTGGTGGCGTGCTTCTTTCCCGGCTCGTTGCGTGCCGCGGGGGCGCCGGCGTTGCCCGCCGGCGCGCCGCGATCGGAGGGGTCCGCGGCACCCTAAACTTTACAGGCGGCTAAGCGTACAGGAGCCATGATCGGTCCGACGTGTGCTCCACCCGCCCAGCCCATCTCGAAACCTCAACCGAACCGATCGCGAGGGTCCTCCGCATGAGCCAATACGTCAGCTTCGACTCGCGGCAGGGGCGCCGGCAGGCGGTTGCCTGGCTGCTCCTGCTGCTCACCGCCGCCGGACCTGGCGCCGCGAGCGCACGGCAAGGCGGCAATGACGCCGCGGCAGTCCCGGCCGCTCAGGCCAGCCCTCCCGAGGCCATGCCTGCCCAGCCAACGCC
>DATKFK010000962.1:0-4951 GCA_035544375.1 Thermoanaerobaculia bacterium | reverse complement strand
TCGTTAGCGGCACCTGCCCAAAAGGCCGCCGGCGCCGCCCGGGGTGGCGGCGCCGGCGGTGGTTGCCGCGGCGGCGCTGCAAGACTCTCCCGCACCGGCATCGCTACCGTGCGGTCGCGATCTCGACGGCGAAGCGGGCTTTCCCGCCCTCCTCGCTGCCATCAACCCTGTCCTGGGGAACCTGTTGCACGCGAATGGCGCACTGCTGCGTGGTTTGGAAGCGGGTGGCCCACAACACCTTCTTGCCCACGGCGCAGGTGACGTCGCGACCGCCATCCTGGAGATGGATCGTGCGGGTGGCTGCATCATAGGTCAGCCCGGGGACCGACAAACGTTGCGAATGGACCTGGTCTTCGTCGCCACCGTGCTCGAGGAAGTCGACGACGACCCAGGCCTGGCCGAGGTGCAGGTCGGCGTCGAAGGTGGCGCCGCTCACCGACTCGCCGGTTGACAGCCCGCGGTCGACCACGATGGTCGCGGCGTGAGCGGCCAGGCCGGAAATGGCCAGCAGCAGCGTGCAGCAGAAAGCTCGTGCGGTGCGCATTTTTGGCTCCTTTCAAGGGCTCTGAGGCCAGGGGATCGGTTCCCGTTGCGGGTCTGTCGCCTACCAGATCGATCCCTGCCTGCATTGGAGACTCGCGGCAGCGCGAGATATTCCGCGGTCCACGATCAGCCCCCGGGGGGCCGGCACTCCATGCGACGCCCGGAACGCCGTATGGACGAACTGCTCGCGCGACGCCAGGAACGCCGTGTGGACGAACTGCTCGGATTCTTCGGCGAAGGGAAGATGGCCGCTACGGTCGATCGCGCCGCCGAGCGGCCCCGCGGATCAGTCGGACGGTGCGGCGGGTGGCGCCGCGGCCGTCTGCGGCGCGGAGAGTGCGCCGACGATGGCGACCACCGCCACGACCACGAGGGTCAGGGTTGCCGCAACAGCCGCTGCCGCCAGCAGGAGGTAGAGGAGGGCGAATAACACGACGCCGAGCAGCAGCAAGATGAGCGCCGCGACCGCGGCGCCGAAGACGCCGGCGATGATCGAGGAAACCACTGCGCGATCGTAACACCACCCGGCGCGTCTCCATCTTGCGCCGTGCGGCCGTTCTCGTCGCGGCGGACAGCTGTACCTCGACCCCCGATGTGGCCTTAGGCTGCGATCATCGCGATCAGAAGTAGGACTCCAGCCCGCCGCGCCGCCTGACGTCGAGCGTCGCGCAGTGGAAGGCGCCGCCGAAGGGATTGAAGTTGCGGAAGGCAAGCGGGATCGGGTCGAAGCCCCAGTCCCGCAGCGCGCGCACCAGGGGCTCCTCTTCACGCTCGACGATGACCCGGCGCTCGTCGAGCATGAGGACGTTCATGCTCACCCAGTTGCTGCACATCAGGAAATCGGCGGCGTGCACCGGCGGCGGCGCCTCCAGCACGTCCCAGGACCGGAATACCGCCGGCACCTTGGGAACGCGCTCGCGGTTGACCAGCAGCTTGCCCGGCGCGAGCGGCATGAACGAGGCGTCGATGTGCATCGGGTGGCGATCGTGGACCTCCACGCGGTGGATACGGAATTCATCTCCCAGGTGGCGTTCCAGCCACTGGATGCCGAGGTCGTTGGTGACGTGGCTCTGCTGCGCGAAGAGATCGCGGCCGCAGCGGACGAAGTCGGCGGCGTCGAAAACCGGCTCGAGCTCCTGCACGAGGTAGCGCTGGTCCTGGCGCCGGGCCCCTTCCCGCAGCTGGTAGCCGGAGTCGTAAAGCTCGTCGGCAAGCTGCGGCCGCGGCGCCGCCGTCCAGCGTGCGCCGGCGCGGAAGTAGCTCCGCAACAGCGGGCGGAAGGCGTCCACCTCGTGGTAGCGGCAGCGCCAGGCCATCGGCGTCTCGATGATCTCGTCGCCGATGACCAGCAGCAGATCGCGCGGCATGGCGCTGTAGAGCCCCGCCGGGGAGTGCCAGCCGGGTGTCGCGTAAGAACGCGAGTGGTCGACCGGGGCCGGGCGGACGACCGTGACGCCTTCGCTTTCGAGGACGTGGATCAGCTCCCCGAGCTCCCGGCTGGCGGCGGCGATCATCGCCGCGGGGAACGGCTTGCCGCCATGCTTCTTGAAGAAGCTCCATTCGCTCTCCGGCATGGTCGCTTCCAGGGCGACGCTCCACGACGGCACGCACGCGCTCTCGACCGAGCCGACGATGACCTCTTCGAGAGGGTCCCATTCGTTGTAGGAATTGACGACTGGCTGGTTCGCCGGCTGCAAGCTCAACATCAGCGCTGATCTCCCTCTCGCACCGCGGTTCAGGCTCCGCATATCTAGTGCTGATTGCCGCCGGGATGAGAGACAAGCGGCCCTGGCGGTATGGGTCGGGACGCCGCTTCGCGAATTGAAGAAAACAATCGCTTGACGCATCGGCAATGAAGAGTGACGCTTGATCGTTGATCGTTGACGCGTCCGGTCTTCGGCGCTGGCGATATACAGATCCTTCCTGGCAATCCGGGCGCCCCGGTGGGTCCACCACGCGGCACCATTAACATGGCGGAGCTGTGCCCCGGCCGGCGGTCAATGAACGATCAAATCAGCATTCGCGCCAGTATCGGGCAGGACCTCGAAGTCGCCGTCGAGCGCGGCACCATCGCCATTGGCAGCGAGGCTGACGGCGACTCGGGGCTGCCGGCGATCGCGGCGGCGATTTCTTCGGCCGCGGCGCCGGAGCGCGAAGCGCTGGTCCTGGCCTTCCTGCGCCAGGAGGCCGCGCGCTTCCTCGAGCTCGACCGCGCGCGGCTGCCGGCCGACCGCTCGCTCCTCGCCCTGGGGCTCGACTCGCTGTCGGCTGCCGAGCTGGCTGGCGCCGTCGAGGCGGGCCTGGGAGTGCAGCTGTCCATTGGCAGCCTGCTCGAGGGTCCCAGCCTGGCCGAGCTCGGCGAGCGGGTCCTGCAGCTGCTGGCCGGCGCGGCCGCGCCCGGTGCGGGCGCTCCGCCGGCCCCCCGCGCGGCCGCTAGGCCGGCAGCCGCCGCGGACGCCGGCCCGCGCCCGGAGGCCGCGCCGGCGGCCCGGATCCCCCTGTCCTGGGGCCAGCGGGCGATCTGGCTGCTCGATCGCCTGGCCCCCGGCAACCCGGCGTACGTCATCGCCGGCGCGGGACGCATCGCCGGCGAGCTCGCCGTGCCCGAGCTTCGCCGGGCGCTCGCGGCGCTGGTCGCGCGTCACCCCGCCCTGCGCACCACCTTCGAGCTGGACGGCGAGGAGACCGTGCAGGTGGTGCACCAGGACGGCTCGTTCACCTTCAGCGAGGAGGATGCGGCGGCGTGGAGCGCGGCGCAGGTCGAGGAGCGCTTGATCGCGGAGGCGCACCGGCCCTTCGACCTCGCCAAGGGACCGCTGCTGCGCGTGGCCATCCTGCATCGCGGCGCCGAGCATTTCGTGGTGCTGGCGGTGCATCACATCGTGGCGGACTTCGGATCGGTGGGGGTGCTGCTCCGCGACCTGGACGCGATTTACGGCGGGCAGTCCCTGCCGCCGCCGTCAGGGTCCTACGCCGACTTCGTGCGCCTCGAGGCGGCACGCCTGGCGGGCGCGCGCGGGGATCGATTGCGCGCCTATTGGAGCGCCGCCCTGCCGCCGGGAAGGCCGGTGCTCGAGCTGCCGACCGACCGGCCGCGGCCGCCGCTGCAGACCTTCCGCGGCGGCGCGCAGACCTTGCGCCTGGACGATGCGCTGACGGCGAGCCTGCACGCCGCGGGCCGCGGCGCCGGAGCGACGCCGTTCATGACCCTGCTGGCCGTCTTCCAGGTGCTGCTGCACCGCCACAGCGGCCAGGAAGAGATCCTGGTGGGTACGCCGACCGCCGGGCGGGGCGCCAACGAGCTCGCCAACCTGGTCGGCTACCTCGTCAACCCGGTCGTGGTGCGCGGCGACCTGGCGGGAGACCCCAGTTTCCTCGAGCTGCTCGGCCGCGTGCGCGAAACGGCGATCGCGGCGTTTTCCCACCAGGACTATCCCTTCCCGCTGCTCGCCGAGCTGCTGGGCGGGGAGCGGGACGCCAGCCGTTCGCCGGTCTTCCAGGCGATGTTCACGCTCTACCGCGAGCGGCGGCAGGGCGAGCGCGGCCTGGGCGGCTTTGCCCTCGGCGAATCCGGATCGCGCCTCCGTCTCGGCGGGCTCGAGATCGAGTCGGTCCGCCTGCCGCGCCGCGCCGCCCAGCTCGACCTCACCCTGCTCATGGCGGAGATCGACGGCGGCCTCGCCGCCGCGCTGCAGTTCAACAGCGACCTGTTCGACGCCGCGACCGCCGCGCGCATGCTGGGGCAGCTGCGCAACGTTGCCGCGGCGATCGCCGGCGGCTCCCCGGGCCCCCCTTCGGCCAGCGGCGCCCTGGCGCAGCGCCGTGCGATCTCGGCGCTGCCCCTGCTCGCCGCCGCCGAGCGCCACCAGGTGCTGCTGGAATGGAACGACACGGCAGCGGCCTGGCGGCCGGAAGCGCCGCTGGCGCCGGCGCCGCCGCGGGCCGCCGCCGAGGTGCTGCTGCACGAGCTGTTCGAGCGGCAGGCGGCGCGCCGGCCGCAATCCCTGGCGGTGTCGGGCCAGGGCGTGAAGCTCACCTACGGCGAGCTCGAGAGGCGAGCGAATCAACTGGCCCGCTACCTGCGCCGGCTCGGCGTGCGAGCCGAGGTGCGGGTCGGCCTGTGCGTCGAGCGCACGCCGCAGATGGTGGTGGCGCTGCTCGCCATCCTCAAGGCCGGCGGCGCCTACGTGCCGCTCGATCCGAGCCACCCGGTGGAGCGCCTGGCGCTGGTGCTCGGCGACGGCGCGGTGCAGGTGCTGATCACCGAGGAGCGCTGGCTGGGGCGGTTGGGGGGCGCCGCCGGCGCCGCCGGGCCTTACGTGGTCTGCCTGGACCGGGAAGGCGAATGGATCGCCGCCGAGGAGGGGTCGCGGCTGCCGGACGCGGCGGCAGCCGGGCGGGCGGTGGG
>DATKFK010000961.1:0-8613 GCA_035544375.1 Thermoanaerobaculia bacterium | reverse complement strand
CGTCGCCGGCAATGCCATGCGCAGCGCGCCCGCGCTCTCGATCGCGAGCGCCTGGCGCAGCGCGCTCTCGGCGGCGGCGAAGTCGTTCTCCTGCATGGACAGGATGCCGAGAGCCTCCAGGGCGCCGGACTCGAGGTCCGGGCGGTGGACCTCGCGCGCCAGCCGCAGGGCGTCGAGCAGATGGGGCCGCGCCAGCCGTAGATTGCCGTCGGCGGTTCGCACGCTGCCGATGTTGAGCTCGGCGAGGCTCTCCTGAGGCCTGATCCGCGCCTCGCGGGCGAGGCGCAGCACCGCTTCGAAGTGGACGCGCGCGGTGTCGAGGGCGTCGTTCTGGACCTCGAGGACGGCCAGGTCGTTGAGCGCGCGCATCTCGCCTTCGCGGTTGCCGAGCTCCGCGTCGAGGCTGACGGCGTCTTGCAGGAGCTTCTCGATCCTGGCCTTCTCGACCCGCCCCCACAGCACGTTGGCCAGCGACAGGAGGGCGCCGGCCTCGCCGGCCGGGTCCCCGGCGCTGCGGAAGCCTTGGAGGGAGCGTTCGTAGAAGCCCTGGGCCTCCTCGACCTCGCCCTGCCGCTGCCGGACGGCGCCGATCACGGCGAGCGCGTGCGCGGCTCCCAACTCGTTGCCGGCCGCCTCGAAGATCGCCAGCGCCTGCTCGCCGAGCGCCAGCGCCTGCCGCGTCCGGCCGGCTCGCGCCGCCAGGATGCCAAGGCGGCTCAGGGCCTCGCCGGTGCCGTCCTTTGAGCCCAGCCGGCGATAGAGCTCCTGTGCCGCGTCGAGCGCCCGGGCCGCGCCCGCCGGATCGCCGGCGGCGGCCCGGGCATCGCACTCTTCGATCTCGGCCGCGGCAAGGACGAAGCCCTCGCCGGCGTGTCTCGCCCCGTCCTCGGCGGCGAGCGCCGCCGCGAGCGCCGCGCGGGGGTCCGAGAGGCGGTTGTGCGCCCGCGCCGCGAGCAGGTCGACGCCGGGCGCGCGCGCCGGATCGACGCCGCCGCCCCGGAGCGCCCGCAGGGTCTCGAGGCTGGCGCCCGGGTTCCCCGCCGCCAGCTGGCTCTCGGCGAGCTGCAATCCCAGGTCGGCATCGTGCGGCGACAGGTTCCACAGCACCCGTTGCAAGCCGGCCGCTCCGCGCGGATCGCCGCCGGCCCGGCGCGCGATCGCCGCGATCGCCAGGCGCTGGCGCTCCGGCAGGCGGCCCGACAGCTTCTCCGCCGCGGCCGCCTCCTGCCGGGAGCTCTGGTTGCGCCCCAGCCCGGCGCAGACGCGGGCCAGGGCCGCGTGCGACAGGGCGAAGCCGGGGTCCGCGGCCAGCGCGCGCCGGAGCACCGCGTAGGATTCCGGCAGCTCGCCTCGCGCGAGCAGCCCTTCGCCCCGTGCATAAAGGCCCGCGGCGAGCGGCGACGCGGGACGCAAGGCCCGCGCCGCGGCGCGCTCCGCCGCCGACTCGGGGCCGGGGCCCGCTGCCGCGTCTGCGGCCGCGCCGGAGCCGCCGAGCACGCCGGGAGCCCTTCCCTGGCGCGGCGGTCCTTCAGGCGAGAGCCCCAGCAGCGCCGCCAGCAGGCACGCCGCGCCGGCCCACGACAGCGTGCGGGGCCGGGACCCGCGGGCCGCGGCGGCGGCCGGCGGCGGCAGCTGCGAAAGCCCGGCCGCCAGATGGCGGGCGACGGCCCCGGCGCTCCGCGGCCGGTCCCCCGGCGACGCGGCAAGGCAGCGCTCCAGCGTCCGGCGCCAGCTCGCCGGCAGCGCCGCCGTGGCCGTGGCGGCGGGAAGGCTCTCCGGGCGGGAGCCAGGGAGCCGTCCGGCGACGATCTCGAGGATCACGACGCCGAGCGCGTAGACGTCGCTGGCCGGCGTCACCCGGCCGCCGCCCAGCAGCTCGGGCGCTACGTAGGGCCGCGTGCCGTGGCCGCACCCGGCGCCGGCGGCCGCGGGTTGGGCCAGGCCGAAGTCGGCGACGACCGCGCGGGGTCCTCCGGGCCTGGCCTCGAGCAGCACGTTGCCGCTCTTGAAGTCGCCGTGCACGACCTGGCAAGCGTGGGCCGCATCCAGGGCATCCGCCAGCTGCCGGACGATCGGCAGCGCCGCGGCCGGCGTCAGCGGCCCGCCGCGCGCCAGGCGCCGCGACAGCGTCTCGCCGGAGATCAGCTCCATGACCAGCACCAGCCTGCCGGCGACGCTGCCGCGACCGTCGCCGGCAGGCGCGGCGGAGTGCTGGAACACGTCGAAGATCCGGCAGACGTTCGGATGGGTGATCCGCCGCGCCAGGAGCACCTCTCGCCGCAGCGAGGCGCGGCCGTCGGGGGCGCCGTCCAGCTCGGGCCGCAGGACCTTGATGGCCACGTCCTGGCCCAGCTCGAGGTCGGCGGCCGCGAAGACCTGGGACATCCCGCCCTCGCCCAGCAACCGCCTGATGTGGAAGCGGCCGGCGACGACCTCGCCGGGGAGGAAGATCGGCCCGGCCGGCTGGGCCGGCTCGCCCGGCTTGCCCGCGATGCCCGGGATGTTCGGGGCGCCGGCCTCGCCGAGCGCCAGGGTTTTCGTCGCCGGTCCGTCGCCGGCAGGTCGATGCCGACCGTGCATCAGGCGTCCTCGTTCGCCGCCCGGGCCCGCCGATGCTCGCGCCGGAAGCGACGGCGGTCGCTGCAACCCTGCACCGCGGGCCGGAGTGCATGGCGAAGGTAGCAGAGTGCGCGACGGAAGGACATCCACTACGCTTACGGCATGGGCCGCAGAGCCGTACGCTCGTCGAGCGCCGCCAGGCCGCGGCGGCAGCCCGCGGCCGCCCCCGCGGCGGGCTCGCGGCGATGGCGGCGGGGGCGGCTGGCTGGCAGGTTGCTGCCGCCGCTCCTGGCGGCGCTCGCTCCCCTGCTCCTCTACTGGCCGACGACGGGCTACGGTTTCGTGCTCGACGACACCGTGCTCTTCCGCAGCAGCCCGTCGCTCGCCGATCTCGGCAGCATTCCGCGCGGGTTCCTGACCGACGTCGGCGGGCTGCGCAAGGGCGGCGGCACGGTCATCAGCAGCTTCTACCGGCCCGTCTTCCTGGCGCTCTCGACGCTCTACTACCAGGTCGCCGGCGGCAGGCCCTTTGCCTGGCACCTCGCGGCGGTCATCCTGGCCTGCCTGATCGGCGTGCTGGCCTATGGGTTCCTCCTGCGCCTCGGCTTCTCACCCGTCCTCGCGCTGCTGGCCGCGATCGTCTTCTCGCTGCACCCCGCGCACGTCAGCTCGGTCGCCTGGGCTTCGGGTCTGCAGGAGCTGCTCGCGGCCCTGTTCGTGCTGCTGGCCCTGCACGCGGCGCTCTGGGGCGCCGGGCGGGATGCTGACCGGAGCGGCGCCCGAGGCGCCGACCCAAGCGGCGCCCGAAGCGCCGACCCAAGCGGCGCCCGAGGCGCCGGCAGGCCGGAGCGGAGCGACGTCGCGCCGGTGGCCGTGGCGGCGGCCGCCTACGCCCTGGCGCTGCTTTCGAAGGAGGTTGCCATCGGGCTCCTGCCGTTTTCGGCGGTGTGGGCCCTGGCCACCGCGCGGACCGAGCCGCGGCTCTCGCGCCGGCTCTGGAAGCTCACCGGCGCCCTGGCGGCGGTGACCGTCCCGTACCTGGCGGTCCGCATCGCCGTGCTGGGAGGCTTGGCCCAGCCGGCGGTCAACGCGCCGCGTCTCGCCGCCTCCCTGCCTGCCGTGCCGGTCGCCTTCGCCACCTATCTGCGCCTCCTCCTCTGGCCTGCCGGCTTCGCCTTCTTCCGCCCCGAGCGCCCCCGCTTCGGTCCGCTCGACACGCCCGTCCTCCTCTCGGTCGCCATCGCGGCCGCCCTGGTCTCGCTCGCCGCCTGGGCCTGGAAGACCAGTCACCCGCTACTGCTGCCGATCGGCTGGTTCATCGCCTGGCTGCTGCCGGTGCTCAACCTCTGGGTCCTGGCGCCGCAAGCCATGGTGACCGACCGGTACCTGTTCCTGCCGTCGCTCGCGCTCCCCTGGAGCCTCGCCCTGATCAAGCCGCGGCGCCTGGCCGTGGGGGTGCTGGCCCTCGCCGCCGTGGCCTGCGGCCTCCTCGCCGCCCGCTACTCGGCGATCTTCGAGAACGAGAGGACGTTCCTGGCCGCCATGGAGAAGGCCGAACCGACCAGCCCGCTGGTTTTCGAGGAAGAGGGGCGCCTGCTGCTCAAGGACGGCAACCTGCCGGCGGCGCGCGCCGCGCTGACCCGCGCCGTCGAGCTCGACCCGGCCGCCCCCCGGGCACTGCTCGACCTCGGCGACCTCGAAAGGCGAGATCGCCAGTTCGACGCGGCCGAGCGCCACTACCGGCAGGCCCTGGTCGTCGAACCCTATGCCAGCCGTCCCTTCAAGCTGCTGGCGCTCGACCTGGCGCGGGCCGGCGAGCGCGTCAGGGCTTTCGCGCTGGTCGAGGAGGCGGCGCGGCGCTGGCCCGGCGATTTCGAGGTGCAGTTGCTCGCCGCGCTCTATCGCGGCGCCGCCGGCGAGCGGCAGCAGGCGGCTGCCGCGTTCGAGGCCGCCCGCCGCCTTCGCCCCGCCGATCCGGCGGTCGCCGGGGGTCTCGACGCGGCCCTGGCGCGCCTGCTCCCGACCGTGCTGCCGTCGCCGCAATAAAAGAGGGGTCAGCCTGGCAGGCGCCGGCTCGCGTTCGCGGGCGCCTCGCGGGCGCCCTGGGACAGTGCCGCCGCACACCTCGTCCGCGGGGCGCCGGCGGGCCGGCCGGGCGTTGCCGCCGTCGGCGACCGGCGCAGCGAGCATCGCTCGCCGGCAGGGGTGCCCGAAGGGGTGGGGCGCCCGGCGAGATGCCCCCTGGCGACGGCGGACCGCGGCGCCTCGGCCCTGGCCGCGGCCGGTCGCGCCGCCGCCTGCTCCGCCGGCGAGGTCAGCAAGGCCGCCGCCGTCATTCCCAGGGCGGCCAGGGAGATGGCGAGCACGAGGAAAGACTCGAACCGACCCGGAGCCGACCGACCCGTGGGAGATGCCATACTGCTTGTACGCAGGCGCAGCGGTTTGGTTCAGGACGCGGGCCCCGCGCGCGCCTACGGCCAGATGCCGCGCAGCTCGGTGACCGCGGACACCCTGCCGAGAGCCAGGACGTAGGCGGCGACGCGCGGGTCCACCGCCAGGCGCTCCGCGATGTCGAAGACCTCGTGGAAGGACTTGACCATCTTCCGGCGCAGCTTGGCGTTGACCGTCGCCTCGTCCCACTGCTCGTCCTGCAGGTTCTGCACCCATTCGTAATAGGAGACGGTGACGCCGCCGCCGTTGCACAGGATGTCCGGGACCACCACCACGCCGCGCCTGGCGAGGATCTCGTCGGCGTCCGGCGTGGTCGGGCCGTTGGCCGCTTCGGCCACCAGCTTGGCGCGGATGCGGGCGGCGTTGCGGCGCGTGATCTGGTTCTCGAGCGCCGCCGGCACCAGCACGTCGCAGTCGAGCTCGAGGAGCTCCTCGTTGCCGATCCTCGAGGCGCCCTTGAGGCCGGCCACGCTCCCGGTCTTCGCCTTGTGGGCCTGGATCCTGGCCACGTCGAGGCCCTTGGCGGCGGCGGCGCCGCCGGTCGAATCGCTCACCGCGACGATCGTCGCCCCGCCCTCCGCGGCCAGCCGCGCGAAGTGCGCGCCGGCGTTGCCGAAGCCCTGCACCGCGACGCGCGCCGCCGCCAGCGTCTTGACGCCCGCCACCAGCCCGCGGCCGATCGCCTCCTCGACGCAGACCAGCGCGCCGCGGGCGGTCGCCGTGGCGCGCCCGTAGGAGCCGCCCAGGGCCAGCGGCTTGCCGGTCACCACCGGCAGGTTGTTCTGCCCCTTGTGCGTCATGTCGAAGGTGTCGAAGATCCACGCCATGGTGGTCTCGTCGGTGTAGACGTCGGGGGCCGGGATGTCCACCATCGGCCCGAGCGCCGAGCCCAGCTGGGTGACGAACCGGCGGGTGATGCGCCGCTTCTCGTCGTTGGAAAGATGCTTGGGGTCGCAGATCACGCCGCCCTTGGCGCCGCCGAAGGGAATGTCCATCACCGCCGTCTTCCAGGTCATCCATGCCGCCAGCGCCTTGACCTCGTCCTCGGTGACGTCGGGGTGGTAGCGGATGCCGCCCTTGTAGGGGCCGCGCGCACTGTTGTGCTGCACGCGGAAGCCGGTGAAGACGCGGATGGAGCCGTCGTCCATGCTCACCGGGAACTCGATCCGCAACAGGCGCTCGGGCCGCCGCAGGTAATCCAGCAAGCCGTTCTTGCCCTGGACGTGAGGCAGGGCCCGGTCGAGCTGAGTCTGCGCGATGTGGAACGGATTGAGGTCTTCGGCGGCGCGCGAGCGTACGGCCATGCAGCAACCTCCTCTCGAAGCGGCGTTTGAGCTGCTGCGGATCTTACGCCCTAACTCCCATCGCGGGAAGCGCTGGCCGCGGCAGCTCCGCGCGCTCGAGGACCCGCCTCAGCTGGCGCGCCAGGCCGGCGACCAGCGGCGGCTGCAACATGGTGTAGTGGTCGCCTGCCACGTCGTGGATCTCGACCCCGCCCCGGGCGAGGGACCGCCAGGCCTCGCGCAGCGCCGGCGAGGAGCGCCGCTTCGTCTTGAAGATGGTCACCGGCCCCGGGTAGGGCCCGGGGACGTAGTGCAGCAGCAGCTCGCCGTGCCGCCTGATCCGCTCGAGCTGGGCGGCCAGGCGCGCCGGGTCGGCCTGCGCGGCCGGGAGGCCGGCCTGGCGCGCGGCCGCCGCGGCAAGGCGCAGGACCTCCGCCTGCCCAAGCCGGCGCAGGTCCTCGCGCCGCAGCGGCAGCGCGATCCCGAGGTTGGCGACGTCCCGGAGGAACCAGGCGGCGAGGGCCGCCTCGTCGAGCGACCTGCCCCGGGCGCTCCCGTTTCCCTGTACCGGAGCCTTTCCCGGGATCTCCGGCCCTGGGCTGCCGGCGCCGGCCGGGACCGGCGGCGGGTCCGGCGGATCGATCAGGACCAGCATCTCCGGCGCGGCCGCGCGTGCCGCCAGCTGCCGGGCCATCTCGAAGGCGACGGCGGCGCCCATCGACCAGCCGCCGAGCAGGTGGGGTCCGCGCGGCCGCCGGGCGAGCACCGCCTCGAGGTGGTGGGCCGCCATCTCGCCGAGCGTCGCAAACGGCCTCCGGCCGGAGCCGAGCTCCGGCGCCTGCACGCCGTAGAACGGGCGGCCGGGACCGAGGCCACGCGCCAGGTCCCGGTAGCAGAGCACGCCGCCGCCGACGGGATGCACGCAGAAAAACGGCGGCTCCTGGCCGCCCGCCTGGATCTCCACCAGCGTCTCGGTCTGCCCGCCATTCCGGCCCGACCGCAGGGCGGCCGCCAGGCGCTCGACGGTGGGAGCCTGGAAGAGGATCGAGATGGGCAACCGCTCGCCCAACCGTTCCTCGAGGGTCGCCATCAGCCTCACCGCCAGCAGCGAATGCCCGCCGAGGTCGAAAAAGCTCTCCGTGACGCCGATCGGGCCGCGGCCCAGGACCTCCTCCCATGCCTCCACCAGCTGTGCTTCGAGCCGGTCCCGCGGCGGCGCCGGCGGCGTGTCCCGCTGGCGATTCGCGGCCGGCGGCAGCCCCGATCTCTCGAGCGCCCGCCGGTCGACCTTCCCGGCGGCGGTCAGCGGCAGCTCGGCGCAGGCGACGATCTCCGCCGGCACCAGCTGCTCCGGCAGCCGCTCCCGCAGCGACTCGCGCAGCTTGGCGGCGTCGAGCGCCGTTCCCGCCGCCGGCACCACGTGGGCCACCAGGCGGCGGCCGAGCCAGCCGGCATCACGGACGCTCACCGCCGCGGTCCGCACCGCGCCCGAGGCGGCGAGCGCCGCCTCGATCTCGCCAAGCTCGATGCGGAAGCCGCGCAGCTTCACCTGCGAGTCCGTCCGCCCCAGGAACTCCAGGTTGCCGTCGGAGCGGTGCCGGCACCGGTCGCCGGTGCGGTAGAGGCGCGCTCCGGCCGTCCCGCTCGTCGCATCCGGGACGAACCGCTCGGCGGTGAGATCGGGTCTGCCGAGGTAGCCTCTCGCCACCGTTGCCCCGCCGATGAAGAGCTCGCCGGCGGTCAGCATCGGCACCGGCCCGCCCTCGCCGTCGAGCACGAAGAGCCGAGCGTCGGGGAGCGGCCGGCCGATCGGCAGCGGGCCGTCGCCGGTGCGGCCGGCCGGGATCTCGTGGACGCAGCAGCCGACGACCGTCTCGGTCGGTCCATATTCGTTGACGATGCGGGTGGCGGGCGCATGATCGCGCCACAGGCGCAGCTGGGCGCCGTACAGCTGCTCGCCGCCGACGACCAGCGCGCCGGCGGCCGCCTGCACGTCCGCCGGCGCCAGGAAGTGCTGCAGCAGGTCGAGGTGCGCGGGAGTGAGCTTCACGAAGCCGAAGCCGCCCTCGCCCAGCGCCCGGCCGAGCCCCTCGATCCCCTCCCCCGCGGGCACCAGCGCCACCTCCCGGCCGGTTATGAGCGGCGCGAAGACGCTCGTCACGGTGAGATCGAACGTCAGCGGCGAATGCAGGGGAGCGCCGCGCCCGGCGCTGTCAGCGCCGCCGCGGCCGAGGTATGCGCCGGCGCTCCACCGCAGGTAGCTGGCCAGCCCCGCATGCGAGACCATGACGCCCTTCGGCCGGCCGGTCGAGCCCGAGGT
>DATKFK010000960.1:0-2084 GCA_035544375.1 Thermoanaerobaculia bacterium | reverse complement strand
TGCGTAGTATAGTGAGCGCACCAAGCCGCCTCAAGTCAGCGGCCGAGGACGGTTTGCCCGTGCTGGTCGATGACGGCACCGGCGGCGGCCGCCGCCGGGCGTCTTGCGGGCGCCGGGCATCGGGCGCCCCGGCTCGCGCAGGCAACGGGCAGGCAACGCGCAAACAACGCACAGACACGCGCAGGCACGCGGATGACGTCCGACTTTCAACGCGATTTTCACCAGATGGCCGCCGAGCGCCAGCTCGGCCGCGAGCAGGGCGAGGCTTTCGATCGCCGCCTGCGCGAGCGCGAGCTCGCCGGCCGCGAGGAGCGCCTCAGCCGTCTCGTGGTCGGCCTCGACGAGCCGCCCTGCGAAACCGAGCTCGGACCCGGCCGGCCGCTCGGCGTCCACGACCTGCAACGCGAGGTCGAGCGCCTCAGGGCCTTCTACGACGCCGTACAGCGATCCCGCGCCTGGCGCCTGACGCAGCGCCTGAGAGGGTTCCTGGGGCGAGCCTGGTGAAAGTGGCGCCGTCAGAGCCGGAGGAAGAGGCGGCGGCACCGCTCGCCTCCTCCGACGCCGACCTGCGGATCGCCCGGCTCGAGGGGCAGGTGGCGGCCCTCGAGGCCGCCCTCGAGCGCCGTTCCCACGAGCTGCGGGAGCTGCAGCGCCTCCTCTGCCGGCGCGACCTCGCGCAATGGGCGCGGCTTCAGGCCGGCCTGCCGCCGCTGCCGCGGATCCCGTACGAGCCGGGCTACTGGCACGAGACCCTTGAGCTGACCGTGGCCGAGGTGCCGGAGACCCTGGAAGCCCTGTGGACCTCGATCCACCCGGAGCGGCCGGCGACCTTCGCCCTCGGCGCGGCCGCCGCACGTCCACGGACCCCGGGCTGATGAGCGGACCGCGGATCACCCTGGTCGTCCTGGCGTGGAACCAGTGGCGCCTCACCGAACGCTGCCTCCAGACGCTGGCCGCGACCGATCTCGAAGGCGCCGAGGTGCTGGTGGTCGACAACGGCTCGACCGACGAGACGCCGGATCGCCTGGCACGGATCCCCTGGGTGCGGACCCTCAGGCTGCCGCAGAACGCCGGTTTCGTGCGCGGCAACAACGCCGGGATCGCCGCGGCGGCGCCCGGCTCCGACGTCGTCCTGCTCAACAACGACCTCGAGCTCACCCAGCGCGACTGGCTGCACCGCCTCGCCGCCTGCGCCCGCTCGGCGCCCGACGTCGGGGTGGTCGGTTGCCGCATGGTGCTGCCCGACGGCCGCTTGCTCCATGCCGGCACCTACATCATGCCGGACACCCTTTGGGGACAGCAGGTGGGGTCCCTCGAGCGCGACATCGGCCAGCACGCGGGCATCGAGGAGGTCGAAGGCATCGTCT
The DNA here is from genome assembly GCA_035544375.1 of Thermoanaerobaculia bacterium. GTDB lineage: Bacteria > Acidobacteriota > Thermoanaerobaculia > Multivoradales > UBA5704 > JASLEW01. Next base: position 717 of record DATKFK010000960.1, on the reverse strand, counting down.
TCGCGTGCGCCTACATCAAGCGCGAGGTGCTCGACGCCATCGGGCCCCTGGCGCTCGACTTCGAGAGCTACTTCGAGGATACGGACTTCTGTTTGCGGGCGCGGCGGGCGGGGTGGAAGACCGTGCTCTGCGGCGAGGTGACGTTGATCCACGACGAGCACGGCTCGACCCGCGGCGACGACCGGGCCTTGATGGAGCTGTTCCAGGGCAGCCGCGAGATCTTCCGCCGCAAGTGGCAGGGCGAGCTCGACGCACGGTACCGCTGCCAGCTGCTGTGGCAATCGATCATGAACTTCCCCACCGGCTATGCCATGAGCTGCCGCGAGCTGCTGCGCGCGCTCGACGAGCTGGGGGTGCGGACGGTGTACCGCTACGTCTACGGCCCGAAGACCGTGTTCCCGCCGGTCGAGCCCGAGTCGAGCGGGGATTACCGCCTGAACGTCATCCGCGGCCGGCCCGAGCCCCGCTCTCCCGAGGTCGCGGTGGTCTACGGCCAGGGCGACGTCTTCGCGCGCAACCGGGGGCGCCGCAAGGTGGGCTTCACCATGCTCGAGGTGGACGGCTTCCCGCGCGAATGGGTCCGGCAGGCCAACCGCATGGACGAGGTCTGGGTGCCGAGCGAGTTCAACCGCCGGGGCTTCCTCGAATCGGGGTTGAAGCGCCCCATCCACGTCATGCCCCTGGGGGTCGATCCCAACTATTTCCACCCCGGCATGC
>DATKFK010000959.1:0-2012 GCA_035544375.1 Thermoanaerobaculia bacterium | reverse complement strand
GCGAGCGCTCGACCGCGTGGCCGCCCAGCACACCGCCCAGTCCGGCAGCCGCTGATCCCCGCCGGCGCTCCCCGCGCCGGCGCTCCGGCGGCCCTCCCCGGGGGGAGGGCCGCGCGCCATCTCCACCTCCGGCAAGACGGGCCGAAGGGGATCAGCAGAAATTGGTGGTGCAGGTCATCTCGCAGGTGGTGCAGGTGTTGCGATTGCTGTATTGGCAGCGTGGCATGCAGGTGAAGCTGGCGCAGCCGTAGCAGGTGGAGTAGGGCCCCGTTGCCCCGTTCGCCGGCTGCAGATCGGAGCGGTCGAGCTCCACCAGGGTCTCGCGATTCAGGGTCAACCTCTTGCGCGTCTTCCTCACTGGCTCCTCCTTTCGATGACAGCGTGACTGGGCCGCCGATCGGCGGGCGATCCCTACTTATCCTGGTGCCGCCGAGGCCGCGGGCTGAGCCGCCGCCGAGCCGGCGGGCTGAGCCGCCGCCGAGCCGGCGGGCACGCGCCGGGTTTCAGCCGGCCCGCCTCGCGCCCTGATAGGTGGTATGGTGGGGTGGCCAGGCACTCGCCCGTTGCCGACAGTCCAGCTCGAGCGCTGAATCGGGGCCGTCTCCGGTCTGTGTTCGCCTGCCGCTCGCGCGCCGAGCGCCGGTGCCTGCCAGGAGAAAACCATGATTGCCAGCCCCACCCCATTGCCGAAACGGGCCTCCCTGCGCATTCCGGCGACCCTGCCAATCCTCGCGCTGCTCTGCGCGGCGATCTTCCTGACCAGCGCCACCTCGGCGATGGCCGCCGGCGTCGACGTCCATCCCGGCAAGTGGGAGATGAGCACCACCGTGGACGTTCAGGGGAGGCTCCCCGGCAAGGACAAGCCGCCGGTCACCACCCGGTGCATCAAGCCGGAGGACGTCAAGGACGCCGACGCGATGGTGCAGGCCTCGCAGAAGGACAAGCGCTGCACGACCACCGTCATCAGCGCCACCAGCGAGCACGTGGCCTGGTCCTACGAGTGCCCCACCGGCTCGGGTAGCGCGGATTATGCCTACGCCGGCGACTCCTACGAATCGACCTTCCAGTTCACCGCCCACGCCGCGAACGGCGACCACAAGACGACGCAGCACACCACGGCGCACCGCGTCGGCGACTGTTCGTAGGCCGCCGCGATCGCCTGCTGAGACGGCCCGCTACCCGCCGCAGGCGAAGGCGCGGGTATCCTGGATGGGCGCGAACGCGGTGCCCTGCGGGTTTTGGTACACCCGCACCGCACCGTTGGCGGTATCGGTGACGGTGAGGACCACGCGCACGTTGGTGAGGCCGCCGGCGAACATCCAGAAGTGGCGGCCGAGGCCGCAACCGTTCAGCATCTTGGTCACCACCTCGATGTTGGCGGCGCCGAAGAACCAGAAGTAGCCGGTATCCGCGGTCAGCCCCACCGCCTGGCCGTCACCGGTCGTTCCGGACGCGGTCTGCCAGGCCGCGCGCACCTGGAAGCGGCCGTTCTGCAAGCAGAGCGTCGTCGCGTCGGCGACGCAGGTCGTCGCCACCGCCGGCGCGTACGCCCACAGCTTGCCGTTGCCGTCGGCGACGTAGACCCGGCCGTCCACCACGATCGGGCTCTGCCAGTGGATCGAGGCGGGGCCGCCGTCGCTCCACAACAGCGCTCCGTGCCGGGCGGACAGCGCCCGCAGGCCGGCGCCGCCCACGTAGAAGACCATGGCGCCCGCCACCACCGGCGAGGTGCCGCCGTTCGGATCGGTCCAGACCGGGTTCAGCGCCGGCGTGCCGTCGCTGCCGGCGACGACCTGGATTCCCGAGAGCCCCGAGTCGTTGGCGACGAAGATCCAGGGGGTGCCGCTGGCCGGGTCGGTCCACGCCGCGATCGCGGTCAGCACCTCGCCGCCCTGCGGCACCTGGATGCTCTGCAACTCGCCCCCGACCTTTCCCGGCTGCCTCTGCCCCGACAGGTTGTCGAGGTTGAGCAGGCGCAGCAGGCCGTCCTTGCCGCTCTGCACCGCGAGGTG
>DATKFK010000958.1:0-5883 GCA_035544375.1 Thermoanaerobaculia bacterium | reverse complement strand
CCTCGATGGGCGGCATGGTCGCCTGGGAGATGGCGCAACGCCTGCAAGGCGACGGCGAGGCCGTCGAGCTACTGGCGCTGATGGACACGCCCTGCGGCGAGCAGATGCCCGCGCGGCCGGCCGCGGACTGGGAATTCGTCGGCGCCGTGCTCGCCGGCCGCATCCAGCTGACGCCGGCCGAGCTCATGCCGCTGCCGCTCGACGCGCAGCTCGAGTACGCGTTCGACAAGGGGCGGCGCGCGGGGGCCGGCGACGACCTGACGGTCGAGTCGGCGCGCCGCCTGGTGGCGGTGCTGAAGGCCAACGTCGGCGCCCTCTTCGGCTACGCGCCGCGGCCCTACCCGGGACGGCTGCTCTATTTCCGCGCCCGCGAGCGCCGCGCCGTCGATCCGCCGCGGCCCGAGCTGCCCTGGATCGAGCTGGCGGCGGCAGGCACCGAGGTCGTCCTGGTGCCGGGAGACCACGAGACCATGCACGCGCCGCCGCAGGTGAGCGCGATGGTGGAACGCCTGGCGGCCCTGCTCTGATCGCCGCCGATGGCCGGGCGACCGCCACCGATCAGTGCAGGGCCGTCGCCGGCGCCCACGGACGTGTGAGAGAGTCAGCGCCGCGAACCGACCTCGATGAGGAGATCCGGATGACGATTCGCCAGCTGTATCGGTCGCTCGCCCTGGCGGGCGCCCTGGGCGCCGCGGTCGCTGCCGCCGGAGCCGGCACCGGCAGGGCCACCGCCGCCACCGGTGCCGGCAGGACCGCCGCTGCCGGTGCCGAGGCAGGAGCCGCGGCCCTGCGCGAGCGGGTGCGTGCGTATCGCCTGCACCATGAAAAGGAGATCGTCCAGGAGCTGGCGACGTTCTCGTCGCTGCGCAACGTCGCCCGCGACCGCGCGGACATCGTCGCCAACGCCGACGCGCTGGCCGCCATGCTGAAGCGGCGCGGCCTCACCGCCCGCAAGCTGGAAGCCGCGGGCTCGCCGCCGGCTGTCTACGCCGAGCTGTCCACCCCCGGAGCGCGGCGCACCGTGGTCTTCTACGCCCACTACGACGGTCAGCCGGCCGACGCCGCCGACTGGCATGGCGATCCCTGGAAGCCCGTGCTGCGCACCGGCCCGCTGCCCGCCGGCAAGGAGGTGGACCTGGCGAGCGCGCCGTCGCCGCTGCCCGCCGAATGGCGGCTCTTCGCGCGCGCGGCGAGCGACGACAAGGGGCCGATCGTGGGCATGCTCACCGCCCTCGACGCGCTGCGCGCCGCGGGCATCGCGCCGTCGGTGAACCTCAAGTTCTTCTTCGAGGGCGAGGAGGAGGCGGGATCGCCGCACCTGGGGGCGATCCTCCGGCAGTACCGCGAGCTGTTGGCGGCCGACGCCTGGGTGCTGTGCGATGGGCCGGAGCACCAGAGCCGGCGGTTCCAGGTGGTCTTCGGAGCGCGCGGCTACACTGGGCTGCAAATGACCTTATATGGGCCGTCGCGCCCGTTGCACAGCGGCCACTACGGCAACTGGGCGCCCAATCCTGCCGCGCTGCTGGCGCAGGTGCTGGCGAGCATGCGCGGACCCGACGGCGAGATCCTGATCCAGGGCTTCGCGCAGGACGTCAGGCCGCTCAGCGCGAGCGAGCACCGCGCCGCGGCAGCGCTGCCGCCGGTCGAGGACGACCTGCGGCGCGAGCTGGCGATCGGCTGGACCGAGGGCAAGGGGGAGCGGCTGCAGGAGCTGGTGATGCGCCCGGCCCTCAACGTGATCGGCCTGCGCTCGGCGCAGGTGGGTCCGCAGGCGCACAATGCCATCCCCACCGAGGCGACCGTGGCGATCGACTTCCGGCTGGTGCCCGACCAGACCCCTGAGCGGGTGCACGCGCAGGTCGAGGAGCACCTGCGCCACCTCGGCTTCTTCATCGTGCACGGCGAGCCGGACGCGGCAGCGCGGCTGGCGCATGGCAAGGTGGCGCGCCTCGAGTGGGTCGAGGGCTATCCGGGGGCGCGGACGGCCATGGACCTGCCGGCGTCGCGCGCCGTGGTCGAGGCGGTCGAGGAGGGGCTCGGCAAGCCGGTGCTGCAAGTGCCGATGCTCGGCGGCAGCATCCCGATCTATCTTTTCGGCGAGATCATGAAGGCGCCGGTCATCGCCGTGCCGACCGTCAACTACGACAACAGCCAGCACGCCGCCGACGAGAACCTGCGCCTGCAGAACCTGTGGGACGGCATCGAGGTCTTCGCCGCGCTCTTCGCCCGGCTCGACAAGGACTGGAAGTGAGCGCCGGAAGGCACGCCGGTCACGGTCTACCGCACGCCGCCGGTGCCCTTCAGGTTGGAGTGAAACGGGCCGCCGCGGACCGTCACCACACCCGGCAGCGCTTCTCCGGCGCCATCGGGGTCCCGGCCTTGCAGCTGAACGCCTGCTGGAACTCGGGCATGTTGACGACGGTGCCATCGACCCGGTAGCGGCCGGGGGAGTGCGGGTTGGTGAGCACGTGCCGGCGCTCGGCCTCGGGCGTCGTGTTGACGCACCAGACCTGGGCGAAACCGACGAAGAACCGCTGCTCCGGCGTCAGGCCGTCGATCGACTGGCGCGTCTTGCCGTCCTGGCTCGCCTCGAAGGCCATGTAGGCGAGGCGCAGGCCGCCGTTGTCGGCGGTGTTCTCGCCCAGGGTCAGGCGGCCGTTGAGGGTGAGGCCGCCGGCCGCCGGAAAGGCCGAATACTCGTCGGCGACACACGCGGTGCGCTGCTTGAACTCCGCCTGGTCGGCAGGAGTCCACCAATCGACGAGGTTGCCGTGGCCGTCGAACTGGCTGCCGCGATCGTCGAAGCCGTGCGTGAGCTCGTGGCCGATGGCCGCGCCGATGGCGCCGTAGTTCGCGGCGTCGTCGCGCTTGGGATCGTAGAAAGGCGGCTGCAGGATTCCGGCCGGGAAGTTGATGTCGTTGAGCTCCGCCCGGTAGTAGGCATTGACGGTGGGCGGAGTCATGATCCAGTCGCGGCGGTCCACCGGCTTGCCGATCTTCGCCAGGCGCCGCGCGAGCTCGAACGCCTCGGCGCGCTCGATGTTGCCGACCAGGTCGCCGCGCACGACCGCCAGGCTGCCGTAGTCGCGCCAGGTGTCGGGATAGCCGACCTTGTTGGCCACCGCCGCCAGCTTTTCCTCGGCGCGCTGCTTGGTCTCGCGGCCCATCCAGGTCAGGCCGTCGATGTCCCTGGCCATCGCCTTCTCGATCTCGGCCACCAGCGCCTGCGTCCGGCGCTTCGCGTCAGGGTCGAACCACGCGGCGACGTACTGCCGGCCCAGCGCCTGGCCCAGCGCGCCGTCGGTCTCCTCGACGCAGCGGTCCCACCGCGGCCGCGGCCGCTGCGCCCCGCCCAGGGTCTTGTCGAAGAAGTCGAAGCTCTCGGCGGCAAAGGCGCGCGGCAGCCAGGGCGCCGCGGCGTGCAGCACCTGCCAGCGCAGGTAGGTCTGCCACTGCGCGACGCTGGCGTGATGCAACAGGTCCTCGACGCCGCGCAGGAAATCGGGCTCGGCGACGTTGAGGCTGCCGACCGGCGGCGCGCCCACCGCGGCCAGGTATGCATCCCACGAGAACGACGGGGTCAGCGCCTGGAGCTGCTGGCGAGTGAGCTTGTGGTAGACCTTGGCGGGATCGCGCCGGCTCACCCGGTCGAGGGTGGCCTTCGCCAGCGCGGTCTCGATCTCGAGCACGGCGGCGGCGTCGGCAGCCGCCCGCTCGGCCGGTTCGCCGAGGAGCGCGAACATGCGTTGCAGGTGCTTGGAGTAGGCGGCACGCTGCTCGGCCGACTTGGCGTCCGCCGCCAGGTAGTAGTCGCGGTCGGGGAGCGCCAGCCCGCCCGCCTCGAGGACGGCGATGACCGAGGTCGCGTCCTTGTAGTCCTGGCCGGATTGGATGCGGAACAGGACGTTGACGCCAACCTGCCGGAGGTGCGCCGCCAGGGCGGGAAGCTCGGCGGGAGAGGCCAGCGCCGCGATGTGGTCCAGGTCGGGCTGGATCGAGGCGAGGCCGCGTTTTTCGACGCCGTCCTCGTCCATGCAGGTGGCATAGAAGGCGCCGACCTTCCGCTGCTCGCCGATGGGGTCGAGGTGGTCGGGGCGGTCGGGGCGGTCCGCGGCGTCGGCTTCCAGGATGTCGCGCAGCTTGGCGCGATTCTGCTTGGTCAGCTCGGAAAAGCGGCTCCACGCCGGCTGGTCCGCCGGCACGGGGTTCTGCGCCATCCACCCGCCGCACGCGTAGCGATAGAAGTCCACGCAGGGATCGGCCGGCGGTGCCAGGGGCTCGCGGCTCACCCCTGCCGCGGCCGCGGCGGGCTTGGCCGGCCCGGCGCCCGCCGCCGGCCGGGCCGGCTCGGCAGGCCCGGCTGCCACGGCCGGCTCGGCGACCATGGCGGCGGCGCAGCACGTTGCGAGGACGAGGGTCACGGAGATGGGGCCGGCGAGTCTGATCATGATTTCGAGGTTCCTCTCGTCCCGCGGACGCTTGGGCGATGGTTGCGGCCTGGCGATCAATTGCCTATTCTACTTACGCTTCTCGGATTCATGGCCAGGAAGGAGCCCGCGTGTCGGTAGACAGCTCGGCGGCCGCCGGCGGCTGGCGGCGGCGCAGCGAGAACGCGCTGGTCGGCTGGGTGCTGGTGGCCGGGCTGGCGGGGATTGCCACGGCGATGCTGGCGCTGGCCGCCGGCCGCGGGGCGGCGGCATGGCCGGCGTGGCTCTTCGTCGTCCTGGGCCTCTCGGCGGTCGGGGCTCACGGCGCCTGGGTGTTCCGGTTCTTCCAGCGGTTGGAGCGCCGGCTGCCGGTGGAGGAGGAGCGGTTCCAGCGCCTGGACGCGACCCTCGGCGCGACCTGCCTGCAGCTGGGCGCCGGCGACCTGGTGCGGGCGGCGGCGGCGAGCCGCGGCCTGCCGGCGCAGGTGGCGGGCGCCTTCGCCGCCTCGTCCGAGGCGCTGTCGCGCCTGGCGCAGCAGATCCAGGACAGCTCCGTCGAGGTGGCCTCCGCGGCGGACGCGGTGAACCGCATCGCCTCGGAGCTGGCGGCCGGTTCCTCCGAGCAGGCGGCGTCGGTGGTGGAGATCACCGCCGCCATGGAGGAGCTGGCGCGCACCGCGTCGCACATCGCCGTCAGCGCGTCGCGCCAGGCCGAGCTGGCGACCCTGGCGGAGGAGAGCGGCGATGCCGGCGCCGCGGCGGTGGACGAAGCGGTGGCGGGGGTCGAGGAGGTCAAGAAGCGGATCAGCGCCATCGCCAGCCGGGCCGACGCGCTGGGCACCCGCTCGAAGGAGATCTACCGGGTGCTCGACCTGATCACGGAGATCGCGCAGGAGACCCACATCCTGTCGCTCAACGCGGCCATCGAGGCGGTGGCGGCGGGCCCGGAAGGCCGGCGCTTCTCGGTGGTGGCCGAAGAGGTGCGCCGCCTCGCCCAGCGCTCGCAGGACTCGGTCGAATCGGTGCGCAACCTGCTCGACGAGTTCGCCGGATCGATCCGCGCCACCATCGTCGCCACCGAGGAGGGGAGCAAGGAGGCGGTCCGGGTGCTCGAACGCTCGCGCGCCGCGGCGGCGGCCATCGCCGAGCTGCGCCACGCCTCCGGCGACACGGCGCGGGTGGCAAGACAGATCTCCCTCGCCACCCAGCAGCAGAACGCCGCCTCCGACGAGGTGGTGATGACGCTGCGCGAGGTGAGCCTGGTGGTGCAGCGCATGACCGGCGGCCTCAAGGACCTGTCGGCCACCGCCGACCGGCTCAACGCCCTGGCCCTCGAGATCCAGCTGCTGGCGCAGTCGTTCCATCTCGACTCGGCGCGCTCGCTCAAGCACCTGGTCGAGACCTGGGCGGCGCGCGCCGCGGCGATGCCGGTGGAGGCGCGGCAGCAGCTGCTCGA
>DATKFK010000957.1:0-3663 GCA_035544375.1 Thermoanaerobaculia bacterium | reverse complement strand
CGCGTTGGTCAGCACCATGACCACGCGCTCGCCGGCCGCGTCGACCTTGATCTCGCCCCAGTCAGCGACCGTGACCTGCTGCTTCTGGGTGTTCGGCTCCATCTCGGCCAGGAACACGCCTTTCCAGCGGCGGCCCGGCGGCGGCGTCTCGAAGACGTAGACGGACTTGCCGACCCACTCCTGGTAGAAGACCCGCGGCTCGACCTGCTGCGACATGGTCTGGGTCATGATGTCCAGGCGAAGCTGCTGCAGCGAGTGATTGGCCTGCGGCACGATGTAGATCATCAGCAAGGTGTTGAGGACGGTGAGCACCGCCGAGACCAGCAGCACCGGGCGGTAGAGCGAGATCAGGCTGATGCCGCACGAGCGCATGGCCGTCAGCTCGCTGTCCGAGGAGAGACGGCCGACCGCGATCAGGATGCCGAAGAGCAGCGACATCGGCAGGGTGAGGACCACGATGTTGGGCAGCGTCACCAGCAGCAGCTTGCCGACGATCGAGACCGGGAGGCCTCGCCGGATGATCATCTCGGCCGACTGGAACAGGAAGCGGAGCAGGAGGATGAAGGTATAAACTAGAAAGCCCAGCCCGAGCGGACCGAGGATCTCTGAGATGATGTAGCGGTTGAGGCGCACGCGCACGGCGGCATTATATGGGGGAGACGATGACGATCCTGGCACGGGCCGCCGATGAGCCCGCCTGAGCCGGCCTCGCCGGCCGAGCTGCCGTTCGCCGGGCGCAGCATCCTGGTGACCGGCGGCGCGCACCGGGTCGGCGGCGCGATCAGCCGCCATCTGGGCGCGCGGGGCGCCAGGGTCCTGGTCCACTACCACCGCAGCGAGGAGGAGGCGGCCGCCATGGTGGCAGGGCTGCCGGCGGGGGGCGCCGCGTTCGGCGCCGACCTCGCGAGCCCTGGCGGTCCGCGCCGGCTCTTCGACGCGTGCGCGGCGGCGGGGGAGGCGCCGGATGCGGTGGTGCACGCCGCCGCCTCGTTCCTGCGGCGGCCGCTGCTCGACACCAGCGCCGCCGATTGGGATGCCGTCCAGGCGCTCAACCTTCGCGCCTTCTTCCTGCTGGCCCAGGAGCTGGCGCGCGCCCGCGGCGAGCGGGGAGGAGACCTGGTGGCGATCGGCGATGCCGCGGCGCTCGAGCTGTGGTCGGGCTACCTGGCGCACAGCGTCGCCAAGGCCGCCCTGATTCCCCTGGTCAAGGCGCTGGCCAGGGCGCTGGCGCCGCGGTATCGGGTCAACGGCGTGATCCCGGGCCCGGTGCTGGCGCCACCCGGCACGCCGCCTGAGGAGCTCGAACGGATGCGCCGGCAGACCCTGCTCCAGCGCCTCGGCGATCCCGACGACGTCGCCCAGGCGGTCGAGTTCCTGCTGCGCTGCGACTTTGCGACCGGTTCCTGGGTCGAGGTGACCGGCGGCTCCCAGCTGTGGCGCGGGCAGGTGCCTCCGGCGCTCGCCGCGGAGCATGGCGCTTCGCCGGGAGGAGGGGAGTCATGAGGCCGCTGCAAGATCCGCGCACCGGCGCGGTCCCGGCGAGCCCCGCGGGCGCCGGCTCCGGCGCGGGCGGCGCCGCCGAACGGGCAGGCGGCGGCACCGGCGTCGAGCCGGCCGGCCGCGGCACCAGCCTCCGCCTCGAACGCAGGTACCGGTTCAGCGCCAGCCATCTGTACCGCCGTCCGGAATGGACCGACGAGGAGAACCGGGCTCGCTTCGGCAAGTGCGCCAACCTGCCAGGCCACGGTCACAACTACCGCCTGTTCGTGACCGTGCGTGGCCAGATCGCCCCCCTGACCGGCTTCGTCGCCGACCTCGGCCGGTTGGACGCCCTGGTGGGACGCCTGGTGCTCGACCGCCTCGACCACCAGCATCTCAACTCGGCCCTGCCCGAGTTCGGCCCCGGGCGCCTCAACCCGTCGAGCGAAGCCCTCGTCCGGTGGATTCGGGACCAGCTGGCTCCCGCCCTCGCACCCGAGGTGACCGTGGTGCGTCTGCGCCTCGAAGAAGACGAGGACCTGGCGGCCGAGTGGCACCTCGAGGACGGCTGAGAGACCGCCAGCGCGCGCGGGAAACTCTCTGCAACGGCCCGCGTAGAAGCAGCGAGACGAAGGAGCGACCGCCATGGGAATCGGCCGGAGCATCCGTTTTGCCGCCTGCCTGGCACCTGCCCTCGATGCCGCCCGCACCGATGCCGCGGTCGTCCTGCGCGCCGGCTGATCCGGCGGTTCGCGGCATAAGTCGCTGCGCGGAGGAGTTACGTGATGAATGACGTCGCCTTCATGGTCGACCAGCTGCTGCAAGGATATGCGGGCGATCCCTGGCACGGTCCCTCCACGTCCGCCCTACTCGCCGGCCTCACGGCCGAGGAGGCCGGTGCCCATCCGGTGGCCGGCGCGCACAGCATCTGGGAGCTGGTCCTCCACATGACGGCCTGGCAGAACGAGGTGCGCAAGCGCTTGGCCGGCAAGCCGGCGACGTTTCCAAGCGAAGGCGACTGGCGCCAACCCGCCGAGGTCTCCGCCGCCGCCTGGGCCGCCGTCCGGAGAGAGTTGGGGGATTCGCTCGCGGCCCTCTTGCAGGATCTCGGCGCCCTCGTGGAGCCCGATCTCGAAAACAAGATCGGAGCCCTCTCTTCGCAGGATCCCGCGATCGCAACCGACGTCACGCGCCGTGCCACGCTCTCCGGCCTGCTGCAGCACAACGCCTACCACTCGGGCCAGATCGCCCTCATGCGCAAGGCCCTGCACCCCGGCGGCTGAGGGCCGCGATCCTCGCGCGCACGCTGACTACGACCTCATCGTCGTCGAGGAGGTGGAGCATGGACACTGAGCTGAAGCCGCTCCGGTCGGTTGCGGACTACGAACAGGCCCTCGCCAGGCTTGGGGACCTTTGGGGATCTGCGAGCGGCACGCCGGAGGGAGATCGGCTGGAGGTGCTGGCAACGCTCATCGACGCGTACGAATCGGAGCACTATCCGATCGACCCGCCCGATCCGATCGAGGCGATCAAGTTCAGGATGGAGCAGCAAGGCCTGACCCGCAAGGACCTGCTGCCGTTGATCGGCACCCGGACCCGCGTGGCGGAGGTGCTGAATCGCCGACGCAACCTGTCGATCGGCATGATTCGGCGCCTTCATGAAGGCCTGGGCATAGCGGCCGAGATCCTGATCCGGCCATCCCGCGAGCCTCGTGCTCGCGGGACGAAGGTCGGCCCCCAGCAAGCCTGAAGGTCGCGATCCTCGCGCCCTTACGTTCCCCACATAACGTCCGATAATGTATATTATGTCAACCAATGAAGACCATGAGGTCGATGGCGAGCCGCGCTGGCACCGGCCTCATCGGCTACGTCGAGCGGCTCGACCAGGTGCGCACCACTCATCTCACGGCGATGGCGGAGCGCCCCCTCCGCTGTCCGTCGATTGCTCGCCCCGGGGCTGGGCCGGCCTCTGGGTCCTCTGGTGTGGATGTCGTGTCCTCCGCACTTCTGCGCGGGGCGACGGAGGTCGGCCTGCGATTGCTCGGTGGCAATTTGCTGCAGTGCACAAGCGCAGTTGACGCCGGGCAGGCGATATCTTGGAGGAAGCCCCTGGGGTTGCGTCTTCAGCAGGTGGGCGTGGCGGCGCCACGGCTGCGCGGAGGCGATATGGCGCCGCCGGCATCT
>DATKFK010000956.1:0-3200 GCA_035544375.1 Thermoanaerobaculia bacterium | reverse complement strand
AGCGCCGCCAGCAACGGCAGCACCTCCCGTAGCAGGGACACCATGCGGCCATCGTACCCCGGCCGCCGCGGCGGCGAGGCTCCGGCTTCAGAGCTTGCGGGCCTGTTTGCCCGCCGCGGCAGCGGCTTCGTCGAGAGCGGAGAGGATGGTGGTCTTGGTCGGCAGCTCGCTGAAGACGACGGGCTCGCGGCCAGGACGGTAGAGGAGATAGAAGGGGATGCCGTAGCGGCCGTTGTCGGCGAGGAAGTGGGTGATCGCGTCGTTGCGGTTGGTCCAGTCGGCGCGCATGGGCAGGACGTGATGGGTGGCGAAGGCGGCGGCGATCTCCGGCGTGTCCAGGACCAGTCGCTCGTTGACCTTGCACGTGAAGCACCAGTCGGCGGTCACGTCGACGAAGACCAGCTGGCCGGCCGCCGCCAGGGACTCGGCCCTGGCGCGGTCGAAGGCGACCCAGCCGATGAGGCCGGCGGGCTTCGCCCGGGCGGCGAGACGGGCGCCGGCGCCCTCTCCGCCACCCGCGGCGTCGATGCCCGGGCCGGCCGCGGCCAGGGCGACCGCGGCGACCGCGGAGACGGCGAGGGCCGCGCCGGCGGCGCGGTGCGCCCATGGCCTGCCAACCAGGGTGCGGTGGCGGAGCCAGGTGCAGAGGGCGATGAGCAGCAGGCCGACCTCGAAGGTCGCCAGGCGTTCGGGGCTGACCTGGGCCGACAGGACGTACAGCAGCCAGACCGCCGAGCCGCCGAGCAGGAAGCCCATGATCCCGCGCAGGGTCTCCATCCAGGCGCCGGGACGCGGCAGGAAGCGGGCGGCCCCGGGAGCCGCGGCCAGCACCAGGTAGGGGAGCGCGAGACCGGCGCCGACCGCCAGGAAGATGCTGAAGACGATGGGTGCCGGCTGGCCGAGACCGAACCCGATGGCGGTGCCCAGGAACGGCGCCGAGCATGGCGTGGCCATCAGGGTGGCGAACAGGCCGGACACGAAATGTCCGGCCAGGCCCTCGCGGGCGTCGGTGCCTCCCAGGTGGGCCAGCGCCCGGGGCAGCGGGATCTCGAACAGGCCCCACAGGTTGAGGCAGAAGAGGATCAGCACCACGGTCAGGAAGGCGACGAAGCCCGGGCGCTGGAACTGGATCCCCCAGCCCACGGCGGCGCCCGCGGCGCCGGCCGCGACGGCGAGCGCGGCGAGCGCGGCGAAAGAGACCAGGATGCCGGCGGCGCTGGCCAGGGCGCCGCGCACCATCTCGCGGCGGCCGTGGCTGCCGGCACGCACCAGGCCGAAGACCTTGAGCGACACGACCGGCAGCACGCACGGCATGGCGTTGAGGATCACGCCGCCGAGCAGCGCGATGAGCAGCATCGCGGCCAGGCCGCCGCGGCGCGCCGCGGGCCGGGGGGCTGGTGCTGCCGGGCCGGACGCTGCCGGTCCGGGCGCTGCCGGGCCAGGCGCGCTCGCGCCTGAGCCGGCGCCGAGGTCCACCGGGGTGTGGCCAGGCAGCGGGTTGAGCGGCGCGCCGTTCGCGCCGTGGGCGCCGGCATCGGCCGCCGTTCCGCTGACGCCCGCGACGTCCGCATTGCCCCCATTGCCAGCCGTGCCCGCGACCGGCAGGGGTCCGCCGGCAGCGGCCGGCGCCGCCCCGTGCGCCGCCGCGCCGACCGTCAGGGTGAGGCGCGACTCGGAGGTGACCGGCGGCAGGCATTGCGAGTGGTCGCAAGCCTGGTAGTGCAGGCGTGCGCGCACGGGAAAGACGCCGGGCTTGGTGCCGGCCGGCACGGTGACCCGCGCCTGGATCACCACGTCGCCGTCGTAGACCGACAGGGGAACCTCGGCGAACGCGAAGCTCTTCTTCTGGGCCGGCGGATACTCGACCGCCGCGGGCGGCCAGCCGGCGGGCAGCTGGAGCTCGAGCTCCGTCGGGATGAGGTATTCGAAGGTCGGCGTGTGGCTGTTGACGTGCCAGCCGGGCTCGATGGCGACCAGCGCCGACAGCCGGGCGCCGGCGCCCGCCGCATACGCGGGACGGTCGGCTTGCAGCGCCACCTTGGCTTTTTCGGGCCGCGCGATCGCGGCGCCCGCCGGCGCGGCCCTGCCGCCGAGCAGCACGGCCGCGGCGGCGAGCGCAAGGGCAGCGGCACCGGCAAGACGCCGCGAGCGGAGCAGCAGGTGCGGGGAGCGATTCATGGTCTTTTCAGGATAGCACCCGGGCCGCCGCGCCCGCACCGCCCCGGCGCGTGCGGGCCCGCCGGCAGGACTGCCGCCGGAACCTGCATGCGGCCAGTGCGCGGGGCACCTTGCCGCGCCACCTGCATGCGCCCCGTGCGCGGGGCGCCTTGCCGCGCGTGCGCCGGTGATAGCATCCGCCGGTGAAGCTATCGGCCAGAGCGGCGGCAATGGGAGAGTCGGCCACGCTGCGCGTGGCCCGGCGCGCCTTGGAGCTGAAGGCGAAGGGCGTGTCGCTGGTCGACTTCGGCGCCGGCGAGCCCGACTTCGCGTCTCCCGCGGTCGCGGTCCAGGCCGCCTGCCAGGCGCTGGCCGACGGGTTCACCCGCTACACCGCCGGCAGCGGCACCCCGGAGCTGCGCCAGGCGCTGGCGGAGCGGGCCCGAGTGCGCTACGGCGCTCCCTGGACGGCGCGGCAGTCGGTGGTGACGGTGGGTGCCAAGGCGGCGCTGTTCCAGCTCGCCCTGGCGCTGTTCGAGGACGGCCAGGAGGTGGTCCTGCCGGCCCCCAGCTGGGTCAGCTTCGACGAGCAGATCCGCTTCGCCGGGGCGCGGCCGGTGCCGGTGCAGACCTGCGACGAGGACGGCTTCCGCATCCACGCCGGTCCGATCCTTGAAGCGGTGACCGCCCGGACGCGGGCCATCCTGCTCAACTCCCCCTGCAATCCGACCGGCGGCGTCATCCCGGCGGCCGATCTGCGCGAGATCGTCGCCTTCGCCGCCGAGCGGGGCCTGCTCGTGATCTCGGACGAGACCTACGAGCGCTTCGTCTACGAGCAGCCGCACGCCAGCGCCGCCGCGCTGGCCGCCGAGTTCCCCCAGACGGTGGTGCTGGTCGGCTCGTTCTCGAAGACGTACGCCATGACCGGCTGGCGCATCGGCTACCTGATGGGACCGCCGGCGGTGGTGCAGGCGGTCGAGAACATCCAGAGCCATGCCACCTCGAACCCCACCTCGTTCGCCATGGTGGGGGCGCTGGCGGCG
>DATKFK010000955.1:0-5834 GCA_035544375.1 Thermoanaerobaculia bacterium | reverse complement strand
AGGTCATCTTCCCCGGCGGCGACGGCTGGCTCTACGGCTTCGATCCGCCGAACGGCAGGCAGCTCTGGAAGTTCGATGCCAACGGCGCCGCGGAGCGTGAGGTGCCATCCGGGGCCGCGGGGCGGGCGGGACCGGCGCCTGCCGCCGGCGCCGGACGCCAGCGGGAGAGCCTGGTGGCGACGCCGGTCGTCGACGGCGGACGGATCTATGTCGGCCTCGGCCACGACCCGCAGAAGCCGGCAGCCCCCGGCCGGCTGTGGGCGCTCGCGGCCACGGCCGGAGGCGGGGTGGCGCCGGCCTGGAGCGTGGGCGGCGACGGGTTCGGGACCACGCTCTCCTCGGTTGCCGTCGCTGGCGGGATCGTCTACGCCCCCGACTTCGCCGGGATCCTGCATGCCCTGGACGCCGCGACCGGCAGGCAGCTGTGGCAGCTCGACGCCGAGGCTGCGATCTGGGGATCGCCCCTGGTGGCCGACGGCAAGGTCTACCTGGGGGACGAGGACGGCGACCTGCTGGTGCTCGCGGCCGGCCGCGAGCTGCGGCTGCTCGGCAAGATGAGCCTGGGCAGCGCCATCTACACCACCCCGGCGGCCGCCGACGGGATGCTTTACGTGGCGACCCGCGACCGCCTGTTCGCGTTGCAAAACGGATCACGTCAGCGCTGAGCGCCGCTGTCACGGGTGGCGTCACACAAACTCCTCCGCACCGCACAGATATTGATACTACGCGTTTCATCAGCGTAGACTCTTAGAGAGTTAGGGCATCAAGGCTGCTGTAAGTAGAAGGGCTGTCTACTAAAGGCCAACACAGATGCCACCAGAGGTGGGCCGCCGACCACTGTTGCAAGCGGACCTCGCGGCAGGCGCAAGCCTGGCCGCGGTCGAGCGTTGGCTGCGGGAGTTGGTTGCCGGCGCCTGCTCGGTCCCCGCCGGCGAGTTGGTTGCCTCGCGCCCGTTGACCGCCCTGGGGCTCGATTCCCTGGCGGCGGTCGAGATCCAGCAGGCGATCGAGGCCGCTTGCGGCGTCACGGTCGCGCCCGTGGAGCTGCTCGACGGCGCCACCCTGGACGACCTGGCGGCGAAGGTCCTCGCCGGCGCCGGCGCGCCGGCGGTGCCGGCTCAGGCATCGCCGGATTCCACGACGAGTGGCGGCGGCGCCGATGCCGGCGCGGTCGCCGCCGGGCTGCCGCTCTCCCGCGGCCAGCTGGCGCTCTGGTTCATGGACCGGCTGTCGCCCGAGAGCGCCGCCTACAACCTCGCGGTGGCGGCCCGGGTGCGCGGCGACCTGGACACGGCGGCCCTGGGCGACGCGCTCGCCGACCTCGCCGCGCGCCACGACCTGCTGCGCAGCCGCTTCGTGCTGGTCGACGACCGGCCCCGGCGGCGGATCGCCGAGACCGCCGGCGCCGGCCGCGACATCCTGACGATCGAGGCCGCCGCCGGCTGGAGCCCGGACCGTATCGCCGAGCGCCTCGCCGCGGCGGCCCGCCGGCCCTTCGATCTCGAGAGCGGTCCGCCGCTGCGCGTGCTGGTGCTCGCGCACTCGCCCCGCGAGCACTCGCTGCTGCTCGTGCTGCATCACCTGGCCGGCGACTTCTGGTCGGTGGTGGTGGCGATGGCCGATCTCGAAGCGTTCTACCTGCGGCGCCGGGAGGTTGCTGCCGCCGCCGCCCCGCCGCGCTCCTCGCCGGCGCTGCCGCCACCGCTGCCGGCCCTGGCCGGCACCTACGACGACTTCGTGCGCGCCGAAGCCGCGCTGCTTTCCGGACCGCGGGGCGCCGAGCTGCAAGCCTTCTGGGACCGGCAGCTCGCCGGCGGGTTGCCGCACCTCGCGCTGCCCACGGACCGGCCGCGGCCACCGGTTCAGACCTATCGCGGCGCGTCGGTCCCGCTGGTGCTCGAGCCGGCGGTCGCCGCCGGGCTCCACGGTCTGTGCCGGGAGCACGGGGCCACCCCGTTCATGGGCCTGCTCGCCGCCTTCGGCATCCTGCTCTCGCGCTTCGCCGGGCAGCCGCAGGTGCTGATCGGCGCGCCCACCAGCGGGCGCGGGGCGGCCCCCTGGGCGGACATCGTGGGCTACCTCGTCAACCCGGTCGTGCTGCGCGCCGACCTCGCGGGCGACCCCGGCTTCGCCGCGCTTCTCGGCCGCCTGCGGCCGCTGGTGCTGGCGGCCTATGCCCACCGCGACCTGCCGTTCGCGCTGGTGGCGGAGCGCCTGGGCGGCGAGCGGGACCCGAGCCGTTCGCCGGTCTTCCAGGCCATGCTCATCCTGCAGCAGGCGCAGCGTCCCGGGTCCGAGCCGCTGGCCGCCCTCGCGCTCGGAGAAGCAGATGCCCGCCTCGCCTGGGCCGGCCTCGAGCTCGAGGCCGTGCGCCTCGGCTGGCGTCCGGCGCCCTTCGATCTGACGCTCACCCTGGCGCCCCAGGACGGCCGCCTGGCGGGATCGCTCACCTGCAACGCCGACCTCTTCGACACGGCGACGGCCCGCCGCTTCGCCTCCTGCCTCGCCCACCTGCTGGCCGGCCTGGTGGCGGCGCCGCGGTGCGCCGTGTCCGAGCTGCCGCTGCTGGGGCCGGCCGCATCGGCACAGGTGCTGCGCGAATGGAACGACACGTTCGATCCGGCCCTGCCGGCCGCGCCGCCGGGGCCGGGCGCCGGCGCCGCACGGTGGCTGCACCGCGACTGCGAGCGCCAGGCGGAGCTGGTGCCGGAGCGGACCGCCGTCGCCTGCGGCACCTTTAGCCTCACCTACCGCGAGCTCAACGCCGGCGCCAACCGGCTGGCGCGCCACCTGCGGACCCTGGGCGTCGGACCGGAGGAGCGGGTGGCCATCTGCCTGCCCCGCTCGCTCGACCTGATCGTTGCGCTGCTCGGCGTGCTCAAGGCCGGCGCTGCCTACGTGCCGCTCGATCCGAGCTACCCGCGGGAACGGCTGGCCTTCACCCTCGCCGACGCCGGCGCCGGCGTGCTGCTCGCCGGCGAGCCCTGGGCCAGCCGGCTCGCGCCCGCCGCGGCCGTGGTGCGGCTCGATGAGCACCGCTCCCGGATCGCGGCCCAGCCGGCGGCCGACCTGCCGCTGCCGGACCTGCCCGAGGCGCTGGCCTACCTGATCTATACCTCGGGCTCGACCGGCACCCCCAAGGGCGTGATGGTGTCGCACCGCAACGTGGCGGGCTTCTTCACCGCCATGGACCGCTGCCTCGGCACCGCGCCGGGATGCTGGCTGGCGGTCACCAGCATCGCCTTCGACATCTCCGTGCTCGAGCTGCTGTGGACGCTCGCCCGCGGCTTCACGGTGGTGCTGCAAGCGGCTGCCCCGCCGGTCGAGCGAGCGCCCGCGGTCGCCGCCGCCGCACCGCCGATCGACCTCGGCCTCTTCTATTTCGCCGGCGACGAGGGCGCCGGCGCCGACAGGTACCGGCTGCTGCTCGCCGGCGCGCGGTTCGCCGACCGCCACGGCTTCGCGGCGGTGTGGACGCCGGAGCGCCACTTCCACGCCTTCGGCGGCCTGTTCCCCAACCCGTCGGTCACCGGCGCGGCGATCGCCGCCATCACCTCGCGGGTGGCGATCCGTGCCGGCAGCGTCGTGCTGCCGCTGCACCATCCGGCCCGCGTCGCCGAGGAGTGGTCGGTGGTCGACAACCTCTCGGGAGGGCGGGTCGGGATCTCGTTCGCCTCCGGGTGGCATGCTGCCGATTTCGTCTTCGCCCCGGAACGCTATGCCGGCCGCCGGGAGCGGCTGCGCGCCGACGTCGAGCTGGTCCGCCGGCTGTGGCGGGGAGAGCGCGTGCGCCTGCCGGGCGGCGCGGGCGAGGTGGAGGTCGCGATCCATCCCCGGCCGGTGCAGGCCGAGCTGCCGTTCTGGCTCACTGCGGCCGGCAGCCCCGAGACCTTTCGGCTGGCGGGCGAGATGGGCGCCAACCTGCTCACCCACCTGCTGGGCCAGAGCCTCCGCGATCTCGAGGAGAAGATCGCCGTCTACCGCGCCGCCCGCCGGGCCGCCGGCCATCCCGGCCCCGGCCAGGTGACGCTGATGCTCCACACCTTCGTCGGCGACGACGCGGCGACGGTGCGCGAGGTGGTCCGGGGGCCGTTCACCGACTACCTGGCAAGCTCCCTGGACCTCATGAAGGTGCTGGCGCCGGGCCAGGACCTCGCCGGCTTCACCCCGGAGGATCGGCAGGCGCTGCTGGCGCAGGCATTCGCCCGCTACTTCGAGACCAGCGGCCTGTTCGGGACGCCGGCCGATTGCGGCCGCCGCCTCGACGAGCTGCGGCGGCTGGGCATCGACGAGGTCGGCTGCCTGGTCGATTTCGGCATCGCGCCCGAGGCGGTGATCGACAGCTTCGCCCACCTGGCCGCCGCGCGCGAGGCCGGCCGGAAGGCGGCGCCGCCGGCGGCCGCGGGGATCGGGGAGGGCGCCGAGACCCTGCCGGCGCTCGCCGCCCGCCACGGCGTCACCCACCTGCAATGCACGCCCTCGGCCGCGGCGGCGCTGCTTGCCGACCCCGAGGCGCCGGCGGCGCTGGGCCGCCTGCGCCTGCTGATGCTGGGCGGAGAGGCGCTGCCCCCGGCGCTGGTGGAGCGGCTGGCCGCCCATCTCGCCGCGCCGTTGCTGAACATGTACGGCCCGACCGAGACGACGATCTGGTCGGCGGTGGGCCGGGTCGAGAGCGCCGCGCCGCCGATCCCGCTCGGCCGGCCGATCGCCGCGACCGAGATCCGGCTGGCCGACGAGCGGCTGCAGCCGGTGCCGGTGGGCCGGCCGGGCGAGCTGCTCATCGGCGGCGAGGGGGTGGTGCGCGGCTACCGCGGCCGCCCGGACCTGACCGCGGAGCGGTTCATCCCGGACCCCTGGAGCGGCCGTCCCGGCAGCCGCCTCTACCGCACCGGCGACCTCGCGCGCTGGCTGCCCGACGGCCGCCCGGCGTTCCTCGGCCGCCTGGACCACCAGGTGAAGCTGCGCGGTTACCGCATCGAGCCCGGCGAGGTCGAGGCGGTGCTGGCGCGCCATCCGGCGGTGCGCGAGGCGGTGGCGGTGGTGCGCGAGGATGCTCCCGGCGATCACCGGCTGATCGCTTACCTGGTGCCGGCGGCCCCGGCGGCGTCCGCGCCGCTCCGGCCCGCGGCCGCCCGCACGGACGAGGTGCTCGCCGGCCACGCCCGGCACCAGCTCCCCGGCGGCCTGGTGGTGGCGCACCTGAGCGCCGAGCAGACCAGCGCCCTCTATCGCGAGATCTTCGAGCAGGAGATCTATCTTCGCCACGGCGTCTCGCTCGGCGACGGCGACTGCGTGTTCGACGTCGGCGCCAACATCGGCCTGTTCACCCTGTTCGCGATGTCGCGCGCACCGCGGGCCCGGGTCTACGCCTTCGAGCCCATCCCGCGCACCTTCGCGGCCCTCAGCGCCAACCTCGAGCTGCACGGGCGCGGGGCGCGGGCCTTCCCGCTCGGCCTCTCGGACCGCGAGGAGGAGGCCGATCTCACGTTCTACCCGCGCATGGCGGGCCTGTCCGGCCGCTTCGCCGACGGCGACGAGGCGGTCACGCGCTCGATCGTGCAGGCCTGGCTCGACAGGGTCGCTGCCGGCGGCCGGCTCGGCGGCGGCGCCGGGCCGGGCCCGAACGGCGAGGAGGTGGACGCGGCGGTCCACGACCTGATGCAGAGCGAGACCTGCCGGTGCCGGCTGCGCCCCCTCTCGCCGCTGGTCCGCGAGCTCGGGATCGAGCGCATCGATCTGCTGAAGGTCGACGTCGAGAAGAGCGAGCTGCTGGTGCTGGACGGGATCGCCGAGGAGGACTGGCCGAAGATCCGCCAGGTGGTGGTCGAGGTCCA
>DATKFK010000954.1:0-17277 GCA_035544375.1 Thermoanaerobaculia bacterium | reverse complement strand
CGCCGGCGGCCGGGCCCGCTTCCTCCACACCCTGAACGGCTCGGGCCTGGCGGTAGGCCGCACCCTGATCGCGATCTTGGAGAATTGCCAGCAGGAGGACGGCACGGTTCTCCTCCCCGCCGCCCTGCACCCCTACACCGGCGGCCTTACCCGCATAGCCCCAAACCGGAGGGGTGGCTGAGTGGTCTAAAGCAGCGGTCTTGAAAACCGCCGGCCGCGCAAGTGGCCCGTGGGTTCGAATCCCACCCCCTCCGCCATTAGATTCAGTCATTCAGGTGTATTGATGGCGAGTGTCACTCTTGGCCGCAGGTAGCCCGGCCGGGGGAGGCAAATGCCTAGCGACCCCAGCGCCGACGCGAACGCGAGCAAAACTCGGTGAGAGTGACAACCGCGGTGGCGCCGCCGCGCATGTAGATCTTCCCCAGGAAGGCTTCATCCCGCGTTGCGATCTGCTTGCGGACCCACTTGATCTTCCGCAGAAAGAGAATCGCCCGTTCCTCGTCGGTCGCCCGCCCGATCAGCATGAAGACCTTGGCCCCGCAACTCATGAGGGCCACCTGCTCCTCGAGGTTGTCTTCCAGGAGGTCCTTGGTAATGGCTGTCCAGCCATTGCTGGCGACTGCCGGAATCCAGATTACGTCATCCTGTCCAGCGAAAAAATCCCTGGCGGCGCGGACCTGAAGGTTGCCGTTCACTCGCAAGCTGCTGATGAACGCCGACCCGAAGTTCTCGTCCGCATAGAAGATGGGCTCAGGCAGCCCTTTCGTAGAAGTCGATTGCGGCATTGACTTCCAGAACAGTTATCCCATAGTCCCGCGCGACCGCTTCTTCTTGCTCACCAGCGTCAATTCTACTCACGATTGCGGAAACTCGGATACCCTTTCTCGAGGCTAGCACCGGCTTACCGAACGAGACGCCGGGGTCGACGACAATCAGGCGCGTGGTTTGCTCATCCCGCGGCGGCAGCGGGGTCACGTGGACGAAGCCGGGGAAGAAAAGTGCGGGCCATCCCTGAGGATCCCATTCCACGCGCTTCAGGTGAGCATCGAAGTAGTGCCGCAGGGCGAGTTGTCCGGATGGCCTCAGCTTGATCAGCTGTCCGTACTGCTCGAGCAGGAGCTCGCCGAGGCCGGTGCGCAGCTGCTCGCTGAGCAGCGGACGGTCGATCTGGTACCGCTCCTTGGCGATCGTGATCGCTGCGCGGAGATGCGCCATGCGCACGTCCTCGTCCCTGCGGAGTGCGCGGAGGACATGCACCTCGATGACATGCGAGAACGAAAGGAGGTCCGAAGAAACCTCGATCAGCGGCTCGGAGTGAGCGGATGCGCCGCCCTTGGGATAGGTGCGGCCCCGCACCCAGCTCCGCACAGTCGTAGGGGAAACGCGCGCATAGCGAGCGGCCTGCGCGAGAGTGTACCGAGGTAGATCCCGAGGCGCAAAGTCGCCGTAGAGAGTGCGCGCCGACTCTTCCTGGCTAATCATCGCGAGCCCCCGCAAGTGGTAGTGCAGGCGAGAAGCGCCGGACGGCTATCGAACACCGTCGCCGTGCTTCTTGTCGCGAATATGTACTACGTTACCGGGCCTTTTGTACTCACGCACGTCAATCCCGTAGACCTCCAGCAGATCTTTGCGCCCCTGTGGGCTACTGATCCACTGGTCGATCATCCAAGCCGCGGCCTCCGGGATGCCCTTGTCCCGGTCGGCCGCGAGCTTTTGCACTACCCATGCGTTGCGGCCGCGCAGCGTGATCTGCGGAGTCTCGTAGTAGCTCCCGTTCTCTGCTCTCTTCGTCGACATCACACCTCCGGAGTGCTCCGGCAGCTTCCAGCGCACTCAGGATATTACTGGAAGACCTCGGAGTCAACCAGAAAGATCCAGAATCTTCCGGAAGATTCCAGAATCCCCAGTTCTCGGGGTGCGGCTTGATCGCGTTCACCGGCGCCTTGTGGGCTATAAGCGTATCCGGGAGCACGGAGAGGCTGGACTGGCGAGTGCGGCGCTGCCGTCGCCCTTGGCGCCGCCGCCCTGCGCTCCGTCTCGAGCCGCTTGCGGCGCTCCTTGCCGCCGGCCCATCTCGGGCGGCTCCGAGCCTTTGGCCGTGGACCTCGACCACATCCGCGCGCCAGGACACGGCGCTGTTTTGCAAGGAGCCGTGAGCGGCGTCAGTCCGGGCTGACTCTTGCGCGCCGCCGCGGCCTGGCGCACCGCACCACGGCGAAGGCGAGCAGGAGCAGCGCCACCCAGGCGAACCAATCGCCGGCCAGGAGATAGAGGGTCTGGTCGTGGGCGGCCGGGACATCTGCCAGCAGGGCGGCGAAGGGCGCCGAGTTGCTCGTGGTCTCGGAGACGATGCGGCCGCGGTCGTCGCTCACCGTGAGATAACCGTTCTTGGCGGATCGCACCACCGCGAAGCCGCTTTCCACCCCTCGCATCACTGCCATGTGGCCGTGCGACCAGCGGTCCAGGTTGAAATCCCAGGCCGGCACCAGCATCAGACCGGCGCCGGCGGCGCCGTAGCGGCGGGACAGCGGCGTGAAGTCCATGTCCTTGCAAATGGCCACCCCCCAGGTCCCGGCGGGGGTGGATGTGAGAGTCAACGCGGTACCGGGCTTGAACTTCGACTCGAAGGGCGGCAGCATGTGCTCCTTGTCGTAGCTCAGGACAGGCGCCCCAGGCGCGTAGACCCGCGCCTGGTTGTACTTGACCGGCGGCGCGACGTGGATCAGGCCGACCACCACGACGGCGTGAATCCTGTCGGCCAGAGATTGGAAGATGGCATCGCTGGCGCCGGTGTCCGGGTCCACCACCACGCCGATCTTTTCCGGCATCACGATCGCCTGCGCACCTCGGGCCGCCAGCTGTGCCGCCTGGCCGGCGTAGGCCTGGAAGAGCTTGGTGGTGGGCTCGCCTTCGTCCGACACCTCGGGGCTGGCCGGCGAGTCGGAGGCAAGGAGGCCCACCTTCACCGGCTTGCCCGCGGCCGGCAGCGCGAGGCGCACCGCGCCGAAGATGAGCGCCAGCACGATCACTCCCAGGGCGGCAGCGACGAGACGCAGGGCATGCCTCGGCGCCGTCGCGCGCAGGTGCAGTCCGACGGCGATGGCGCTCGAGAACATGAGGAGCAGGAAGCTCATGCCCCACGGGCCGGTCAAGGAGGCGAGCTGCAGGAATGGCAGGAACTCGAGCTGGCTGTAGGCGATGTTGCCCCCCGTGGCGTGGGGCGAGGTGACGTTGAGCAGGTATTCGAAGCTGACCCAGGCGGCGGGGAAGGCGAGGAGCGCCGACACGTAGGCGCCGCGGCGCAGCAGCGCACGCTGGAGCAGCACCGCCAGCGCGAACGTCGCCGACGGCGTGGCGTAGATCGCCACCAGCACGAACGGCGGCACCCGCAGGACGGCGTGGAAGTAGTGCCACAGGTTGAGACCACCCAGGAACCAGGCGAGGGCCGCGACCAGCGCGGCGCCCCACCAGGAGGCGCGGCCGGCGAAGAGGAGCACTGGCAGCGGCGCGAGCCACAGGAGCGGCCAGAAGGGGGTGAGGCCGGTGCCGAACCAGGCCAGGAGCGCCGTGGACACCACGGCGAGGAGCCCGGCGAGGAGGCGCCGGCGATCAGCTGTGAATGCCATGGATGTATCTCCGGAAAGAGCGCCGGTACAGGGCGCGAAAACGTGCGGGCGTGGCGTCGATGCGGCCGCCGAGATAGAGCATGATCAAGCCGTGGGACATCGCGCCCATCTCGAACACGATCTCCCACACATCGTCCTGCCGCAGCTCGCCGCTGCGCATGCCCTGGGTCACCACCTGTGCCAGCAGGTTGGCGGTGGGGGAGCGGCCCGCCTTGAAGTCCCGCGGGTAGCGGCGCGCGCCCTGGCGCGGCTCGAGGAACATCAGCTCGAAGAGCCGCGGGTTGGCGAGGGCATGGTCGAGGTAGACATCGGCCATGGCGGAGAGCCGGCTCTCGATGTCGCCGGTGCAACGCCTGGCCGCCAGGGCCGCCGCCAGCTCGCGAAAACCCTCGTCTGCCAGGGCGCCCAGGAGCGCCGCCCGGTTGGGGTAATGACGGTAGATCGCCATGGCGGTGATGCCCACCGCCTGCCCCACGCGGCGCATGGTCACGGCAGCGGCCCCTTCCTGGCGCAGGAGACGGCGAGCCGCGGCGGCGATTCGTTTGGCGGTCGGGGTCGCAGGCACGTATACAGTGTATACATATATCGCGAAGAGTCAACCGCTAGCGGCACGCAGTGGCTGATCAGGTGTACCCAGGCCTGTCGGCGAACGAAGGACCCCGTGGGCACGGCGCGGCCGTCAGACCGTCGCATGTGGGCGGCGCGCCAGCCCGGGCAAATCCTTGCGAGCCGGCGCGCCCGATGGCGCGCGGCGAGGACCGGGGCGGTGCTGTCGGCCGTCAGAGCAGGGTGAGAGAGAAGAGTCCCCTGCCAGCGGTCCCGGCGTAAAGCACCGTTTCCTGGAAGGTAGAGACGGCCAGGCTCAGCACCGGCAGGTGCGGCAGTCCGTCGTCGAGCGATTCCCAGCTCCGGCCGGAATCGCGCGAGACGAAGACGCCGCCTTCACCGCCGCACACCTCCATACCGCGGCCGTCCGGCCCCTGGCTGTCTCTCCTGGTATACGCAGCGGAGCTCAACGCAGTCCAGGCGGCCAAGGGCCAACGCCCACAAGTGGCTCGCCGTCCCGGCGGCATGAAGAACGTAAGGGGTCAGCGCACTGCTTGCTTTGACTCGCCCAGGCGCCGGCTCGCTTCATGGCGCGAGCGCTTGGCAGAGGCCGGGTTCGGCCGCGGATCGACATTCACGACTCGGACCCGTCATCGTTACGAAGAACGGGGATCACCACCTCGCGGCGGCCAAAGAGCCGGGCATCGACGGAGTAGGCTCCTGGACCGAGCAGCGCAACCGTCGCACTCATGGCCGCGACGAGCCAGCTGGCCGGAGAGCCGGCGAACGCTTCGCCCGGCGGCGAAGGCAGCAACGAGAGGGCGATGCCGAGGGCGCCGAGCGTACCGGCGAAACCGGCGAGCGGCGTCAGGAATCCGCCCAGGAGGCAGGCGCCCGTGGCTATCGCCAGGAGACCGGCGGCCCAGGCCCAGGTCATCGCCTCGGCGTGGAGATAGGCGATCGCGCTCATGGTCACGGCGCCGCCGGCTGCCGACCGGAGGAGCAGCAGACCCACACCAGGCCAGCCGGCCGGAAAGGCCGAGAAGAGCCGTTGCACTTGAAACACCTCCTCCTCGAGCGCACACTGCCTTCGTCCGCAACGCTATCGGAACCCACGCTCGTTCGAATCCCCGCGGGGAGGTACGCGCCGCTGCCTCGATCGAGGTACCTTTGCGGCGTGCCGGCAGCCGTGATCAGTAACGAATGACGCCGCGGCGAAGCCCGATCGCGACGGCCTCGGTGCGGTCTCTCGCCCCGAGCTTCTCCAAGATGTGCTTCACGTGAACCTTGACCGTCTCTTCCGAGATGTGCAGCTGTCCCGCGATATCGCGGTTTCGATGCCCACCGGAGACCTTTTGCAGCACTTCGATTTCCCGCGCTGACAACTCATCCTCGCTGAGGTGCTCGGCGAGCTGGGCGGCAACTTCTGGAGGAATGCATTTCTTGCCGGCGTGCACGGCCCGGATGCCGTCGAGGATTTGTGCCGGCGGCAGGCTTTTGAGCAGGTAGCCGCGTGCACCGGCTTTAAGGGCACGCTGGATCTCGACGTCACCCTCGAACGTCGACAGCATCAGGATGCGGGCCTCGGGAAACGCCGATCTGACGGCGATCACCGCGTCGATGCCGCTCATGTCGGGAAGCCGGACGTCCATCAACGTCACGTCGGGCCGATGCTGGCCGAACCGCTTGACGGCTTCGCAGCCGGTGGCCGCGGCAGCCACCAGGTCCATGTCCGGCTGACTCAGCAAGATGGCCGCGATCCCCTCCTGCATCAGGGGGTGGTCGTCGACCATGAAGACGCGAATCCTGGGGCCTTCAATCATTCGTCTCGCTCGCTGACCCGGCGCCATCTCGTCTCTTTCGCCGCCAGAGCTGGGCCGTCCAACCCCAGAGACCAGGTGCGGGGTCGCCGCCGAAGGCGACCCGGTTGGGGACCACCAGATCGACCTCCGTGCCGACGCCGTTTCGGCTCCACAGCCGCAATCGCCCACCGATATCCTCCGCCCGCTCACGCATGCCCGACAGGCCCCAGTGTCCCTCGACGCCCGCGTGCAGCACCTCGGGATCGATACCCTTGCCGTCGTCGCGGATCAGGAGGCGGAGCTGCCGCCATCCAAACTCCAGCTCGACCTCGATGGTTCGTGCGCCCGCGTGACGAAAGGCGTTGACCACCGCCTCGCGACCGATACGATACACCTCGTCGCGGATGATCGGACGCAGCGGGCGCACCGGGCCTTCGGCGATGACACGGAAGGCCGGGCCCTCCTGCGCGCCAAGCTCGCTGCGGACCCGCGACAGCGCCTGGCCGAGGTCCTCCGCGGCGGCTTTCCTTGAACGGAGACCGCGCAGGGCGCCTCGAGCCTCCTCGATCACGCGGCCCATCAACTGCTGCACCCGGTCCAGGCGGGATCTCGCCGGCGTTTCCTTGGGGATTTCACCGATCGCCACGTGGAGCTGCATCGACGCGCTGAGGAAGCCCTGCAGCAACGTGTCGTGGAGCTCGCGGGCGATGCGCATCCGCTCGGACAACCGCTCCTCGAATTGCAGATCGAGACGCGCGGCCACCTGGCGGACGCGCCATCGGTAGGCGGCCTAGGCGAGAGCGCCGATGGCTGCAAGCAACAGCGCCTGAAAGACGCGGGTCTGGTGGAACGCGGGAAGGATCGCGAAGCTCAATGCCGCGCCCGCGTCGTTCCACAAGCCGTCGTTGTTGCAGGCCACGACTCGGAAGCGATAGCTTCGCGGCGGCAAGTTCGTGTAGGTGACGGTCCGCGCCCCGACCGGTCCATGCCAATCGTCATCATAGCCGTCGAGCCGGTAGCGGAAGCGGACTCGCTCCGGGACGGTCAGGCTCAGGGCCGTGAAGCGGAGCCTGAGGTTCCTGGTATTGGGTGGGAGCTCCATTCCCGAAGCGGTTCGCAGCTCCCGATCGTCCGCCACGACCTCCTCGATGAGGACCGGCGGCGGCACGGCGTTGGTCGGCCACCGCCGTGGATCGATCACGGCGATGCCGCCCGTCGTGGCGAACCAGATTCTTCCGTCGGCGGCCCGCGCCGCCGTCGGTAACGGCTCGCGCTGGCGCGGCAGGCCGCGCAACCCGTCGCTGGCATCGAAGCTGACGCCCCGCACCAGGTAGGAAGAGTCGTCGAACGCCCGCCCGAGCTCGGCCTCGCTCACTCGCAGGATGCCCAGCGCCCCCGCGAGCCAGACAAATCCCTCCTCGTCCTCTACGATCGCCGAAAGGGAGCTGCCGGGGAGCCCGTTCTTCTTGGTGATCGTGGCGAAGCGCCCCGCCGCGAAGCGGCTCAAGCCGCCTTCACCGCCGATCAAGATGCGGCCCGCGCGGTCGCTGGCGATGGCGAGGACTCGACCGCCGGGGAGGCCGTCCGCCGAGGTGAAGCGGCGAAAGTCGCCGTCCGCGTACTCGACGACCTCGCCGTCTTCGAAACCCAACCAGACGCGGCCTCGGACATCGGTGTAAGCGACTCGGCACCGGTAGGCCGGGATCTTCGAGCGATCGCGGTAATCGAACCACTTCCCTTGCGAGTAGCGAAGGATTCTGCCGACGCTGTCGTCACCTGGCCCGGGGTCCCAGCCCGTCAGGGCAAGCCACAGACCGCCGGTGGCGTCGGTCGTGATCGCTTCCACGTTGGCACCCGGTTCGAGCTCCGCGGCGTGGACGTAGGAGAGCCTGCCCCCAATTTCCGTGGCCAGCTTGAAACTGCCGCCCAACCACAGCCGGCCGTTCCGGTCGGCGTGCAGAGAAAGAATGCGCGCCGTGTCATGCGGCGAAAAGGAGGGGAGCTTAGAGGCCACGAATCGGCCCCCCACCCAACGCCGCACCGAGTCACGCGTGTAGCTGACGATCCAGACCATGCCGTCGCCGCCGGAGGTCAAGGCGATCTGTTGATCGGGATCGAGGCCCTCTCGCGCCGAAAACGCCAACACCTTGTTCTCGCGAAATCGATCGAGTCCGCCTGCCGTACCGAACCAGGCGTTGCCCTCGCGGTCCAGCAAAGCCGAATACACCAGACCGCCCGACAGGCCGTCGGCGGTCTGGAACCGATCGAGGAATGGGCCAGGAGGCTGCCTGGAGTCCGCGAGGCGCCGTACACCGCCTTCGATCAGACCGATCCAGAGACCGCCGTCGCCGTCCAGCAGCAGGCTCATCGTCTCCGCGCCCGCGGCGATGTTGGTGCGACGCCGCGATTCGCCGCCGATCGACCGGACGCTGTGTGCATTCGTATCCGCGATCCAGACCTCGCCGTTCGGGGCCTCGGCCATGCTCCAGACCATCCCGACGGCTTCGCCCGTGGGCGTAAAGGCGCGGGCGTGCCGCGCGAGGGTCA
Organism: Thermoanaerobaculia bacterium; assembly: GCA_035544375.1. Taxonomy (GTDB): domain Bacteria; phylum Acidobacteriota; class Thermoanaerobaculia; order Multivoradales; family UBA5704; genus JASLEW01. The sequence continues at coordinate 8,756 of DATKFK010000954.1, read as the reverse complement.
AGATCGTATTCCGGCGGATAGGATCGTGGCTCAATCCGAAGTTCGATCCGTTCGTTGCCACCCAGAGATCTCCCCGCCGATCGACCAAGAGCGATTGCGCTCCCGGAGCCGGATACCCCGTCGCGGCGCCGATCCTGCTCCACCTGCCCGCCACGAACTTGCCGAAGCCGTACTGGCCTCCAGCCCAGATCGCGCCGTCGAGGTCCTCGACGATGGAAAGCAATCCTCCCGCCGGCGCGCCATCGCGGGGTGAATAGCTCCGCAGCCGGCCGTCGCGCATGCGGCTGATCCCTCCCGAGCCCAAGCCGATCCACAGGCTGCCGTCCCGCGCCGCACAGAGCGACCAGACGGAGGAGCTCGGCAATGATTCGCCAGTGCTCGGCTCCCAGAGCGTGAAGCGAATGCCGTCGAACCGGTAAAGACCGGCTTCGGTTCCCAGCCAAAGATAGCCGTTCGTGGTTTGAGCGATCGCGCGGACCGGGCCGGCGATGCCGTCTTGCGCCGTCCAAGCCGTGTGCGTGAGCTGGCTGATCGATTTTAGCGGGTCGAGCGCACTGGCCGGAGCTGCCGTCAAGGTCCAGGCGATCGTCACCAGGGTCCAGACGGATGCGCACAGGAGCGCACTGCGGGCACTGAGCCCGCTCGCTGCATCGCGCATTTGCCGCAAGTCTACCACGCTGGTCAGGGGGTGCCGTACTACGATCGAGGTAGGTGGCGACGCCGCCGGAAGAGGTACCGAAAAAGCACTCGATCTCGTGATGCCCGCTGCGAGAGGCAACTCTTAGACTGTCACAGACCGGCGACCCGGAGCCATGACGGCAAGCAGGAAACCCAAATGTTTCGTCAGGCTCGAGACGCTCTTCCAGGAGGGAGATCGGAGATGCGAAGATTGACCGCGATCGTCTTGAACACGCTGCTCCTCGCGACGGGCGCACAAGCCAGGTTCCAGCCCTTCCCGCCCAGCTTCAAGACCCAGGCGATCTCGACCAACGGCGCCCGCCTTTTCGTCCGGGTCGGCGGCCATGGACCGGCTGTCGTGCTGCTCCACGGCTATGGGGAGACGGGAGACATGTGGATGCCGCTTGCCGTCAAGCTGGCGCAGGACCACACCGTCATCGTTCCGGATCTGCGCGGCATGGGTCTCTCCTCCCACCCGGCCGGCGGCTACGACAAGAAGAACCAAGGCATCGATGTCGCGGGCGTGCTCGACGCACTGAAGGTCGGCAAGGTCGAGCTGGTCACCCACGACATCGGCAACATGGTCGGCTACGCCTTTGCGGCGGAGCAGCCCGCGCGGGTCACGAAATTTGTCCTGATGGACGCCCCGCTGCCGGGCGTAGGCCCCTGGGACGAGATCCTCAAGAGCCCCCTGCTATGGCACTTCCGCTTCGGCGGCCCGGACATGGAACGGCTGGTCAAGGGACGCGAGCGGATCTACCTCGACCGTTTTTGGAACGAGTTCTCGGCGGACCCCAAGAGCTTCGATGAAGCGTCTCGGCGGCACTACGCCAAGCTCTATGCTCGCCCTGGGGCCATGCATTCCGGCTTCGAACAGTTCAAGGCTTTCGATCAAGACACCATCGACAACAAGGCGTTTGTCGCGAACGGCCCGCTGCCGATGCCGGTCCTGGCGATCGGCGGCGAGAAATCGCTTGGCGCGACGATGGCCGTCGTCATGCGCGCCGCCGCCACCGACGTCAAGGAGGTGATCGTGCCCCACTCGGGACACTGGCTGATGGAAGAGAATCCGACAGCCACGATCTCGGCAATCACGGAGTTCCTAAAATGACCGCGCCAGCAACCAGAAAGGACGTCGAACCATGCTTGTGACTCTTACCGCCGCGCATGTCGTGTTGAGCTTGGTTGGAATCGTTTCGGGCTTCGTCGTGGTAACCGGCCTGATGACGTCGAAACGGCTCGATGGCTGGACGGTGGTGTTCCTCGGGACCACGGCGGCAACGACCGTGACCGGGTTCCTCTTCCCATTCCAAAGGTTCCTGCCATCGCACGGCGCCGGGATCTTATCGGCGTTGATCCTCGCTGCCGCGATCTTCGCGCGCTACCGTCGCCACCTCGCGGGCGCCTGGCGTCGCACCTACGCGATCACAGCCGTGATCGCCCTCTACCTGAATGTCTTCGTCCTGATCGTTCAACTCTTCCTCAAGGTGCCGCCGCTGCACGCGCTGGCGCCGACGCAAACCGAGCCGCCGTTCAAGCTGGGGCAGCTTGCCGTCCTGGTGCTCTTCCTGGCGCTGGGAATCCTGGCGGCGGCAAGGTTTCGCAACGAGACACTGCGAACGGCCTGAGCGGCGTCGTCTTGCTCTCGGCTTCGCTGCGGTGGCCAGCTTCTCCCACTCAGCGCGTTTTCGCCTGCGCGGCGCACTCCTCCAGGTAAGGACCCACGAGTAGGAACGGGGCGAGCGCGGCCCACGAAAGGAGAGGAACCATGAAGAGGCTCACGAGAGGAGACCGTCCGCTGTTCACAGCCGGGCTTTTGCTGCTGCTGGCCGTGGCGCCGGCTCTGCCGGCCGCCGCCGGCACACTCACCGCAGGCATCGACGTCTGGACGACCCCGGACGACGGCAACACCTATGTCGATTTCACCTCGAACCCGGTCCCCGCCGGCTTCTTCTGTTCCGGGTCGCCCGCCTTCGCCCAGCAGATTCCGGTCAAGGGCTCGCCCATCGTCACCAATCCGACGGGTGCGCTCAAGAAGACCGACACCATCGTCCACCGCTTGACCGACGCCACCTTCGACCAGACGCTGACGGCTACCACCAACATTCAGGTCGAGGCGCTGTCGCTCGTGCAGCACGCGCCGATCACCATCAGCTGTACCGGCGGGTCGAAGACCTTCAACGTCACGGTGAACCACGACCCCAACCCGCCTCAGGGCACGCAGACGGTGCAGCCGATGACGGTGTCCGAGGACGACTCGTCCGGCAGCGGCGGCACCTTCAACGCCACCGTGGTGGTGCCGGCCCTGGTCACCTTCACCGACACCTCGACCGGCGCCCAGACGACGCCGCTGTCGGACGTGATCACCCTGCAGGTCAGCGGCGGCGCCTGGGCTGCGACCCCGGGCACCGGCGGCGTGGTCTACAACCAGCCGCTGCTCGTCGACACCACGGGAAGCGGCACCGCAGGCACCCAACTGCCGGGCACGAGCAACTTCAACGCCGGCTGGAGCCATCTGTGCAGCCCTGCCTGCCCGATCAAGATCGATCACAAGGGGCCACACCCCACCTGGCCGGTGCCTCCGTCCAAGGGCGGCGGCTGTATCAACTCGGGCGTGAGAAGCGTGTTGCGCGCGGTCCATCGCGGCGCCGGGCAGGGCACGGTCATCCAGGGCGCCGCGGAGGACGACGGTCGCGCCGACGCGAGCCCGCGGCTGGTGGCGGTCAGGAGGTACTCGGGAGGCACGGTGGCGGTGCTGTCGCACGGCTTCGGCGCCACGGGAGAGCAGGCCGGCGCGAAGCCGTCCATCGTCATCTGCTATGACGGTGGCACGCGCGGGGAGGTCACGGTCATCGGCACTGCCGACGGCAGCCCGGTGATCGGCGAGCGCTGACCCTCGCGCCTATCGAGCAGGAGGTGGCGCGCCCGGGACACTAGCGCCCCTCGAAGGCGGCCTGGATCTCCGGCGGCAGCGGGGCGTCGAAGTCTTCCGAGATTCGCACCCGTCCCTCCCAACCGCCAGGTCGGCGAGGCTGAGAGGGCTGATGGAAGGGCACCTGCTTGGCGAGAGGCTTACCCGCCTTGGCCAGGATGACCTCTTCGCCGTGGCCGGTGCAGTCGGCCAACCGCGACCAGGAAGTCAAGGTCATTCCGGCTGCGCCTTTTTTCGCCCGCGCCCTCCAACTTTGCCCCCTACCCGGCCAGCCTTGCGAGCACTCGCGCTACGCTGTGCTGACGTCATCCGTGCCGCCCGCGCCACTCCGCCCTTGTGGCCGATTGAGGCGAAGTAGCTGCTTACGTAAGCGGCACGTGTCGTTGGCGGAGGGATGGGCTCTCCGTCCGCCTGCATTCCTTCTAGATGGAAATCGATCGCCTCGCCGATCAACCGCAACGTTTCAGCGACGGTGTCGCCCGTAGTGACGCACCCCGGAAGATCGGGGACATAGGCAGAGTAGTTGTTCTCGGTCTTTTCGATGATAACGGCGTACCGCATCGCTGCCTCCATCACTTGAGTCCAGCCTGCTTGAAGATGCTGTTCAGGGTTCCTGGTGCGAGATCGTCGCCCGGCTTGCCGGGCACCGTCACTCGCCCCGATTTGGTAGGGTGCTTGAACTGGCGGTGACTGCCCTTCGTCGCCACAAGTTGCCAACCATCTGTCTTCAGCATCGAAAGCACGGCGCTCACTTTCATCTGCTTGGAGCGTAGGCGTGGCTGCTACGCCTGTCAAGTCAACCTTCTCCGACGATTCCCTATACAGGAGATGATTGACGTATACGTCATGCAGCGAGTAAGCTGAGGCTATGGAGGCGAGCTTGCCCGGCCACGACGATCCCGCCCTCGACCGCCTGCGGTCGCGCCTGTTCTCGATCACCGAGCTTGCTGACGAGCTCGGGGTCACCTCGCGCGCCATCCGCTTCTACGAGGCCCGGGGGCTGCTCGAGCCGCAGCGCGCCGGATCGATGCGGGTCTACACCTACCGCGACCGTGCCCGGTTGCAGATCATCCTGCGCGGCAAGCGCCTGGGCTTCTCGCTCGCCCGGGTCCAGGAGTACCTGGACCTCTATGACGCCGATCCGACCCACCGGGTGCAGCTGGAGCATCTTCTGCACGGCGCCCGGCAACGCATCGCGGAGCTCGAGTCCCAGCGCCAGGACCTCGAGCTGACCCTCGAGGAGCTGCGCGAGATGGAACAGCTGACCCGCGACGCCCTGCTCCGGCTGGACGCCCAGCCCCAGCCGCCCGCGTCGAGAGGCGGCTCGCGAACGCCGGCCAGGGAGCGGACGCGGCCGGCGGGCGCCGCCGGGGCGAAGCGCGGCCGCGGCGGCAGATCGCCGAGACCACGAAACGAGAAGAGCGAGAAGAGCGAGAAGCGCGAGAAGAGCAAGGGGAGCAAGCCATGAACGATGTCGTCATCGCCGGCTACGTCCGGTCTCCGTTCACGCCCGCGAAGAAGGGCGAGCTGGCGAAGGTGCGTCCGGACGACCTTGCCGCGCAGACGGTCCGTGCGCTCGTCCAGCGCACCGGCGTCGATCCCGCGGACATCGAGGACCTGATCCTCGGCTGCGCCTTCCCGGAGGGCGAGCAGGGATTCAACGTGGCCCGCCTCATCGCCTTCCTCGCCGAGCTCCCGCTCACGGTTGCCGGCGCCACGGTCAACCGGTTCTGCGGCTCCTCGATGCAGGCGATCCACATCGCCGCCGGGGCCATCCAGATGAATGCCGGCGAGGCCTTCGTCTGTGCCGGGGTGGAATCGATGACCCGCGTCCCGATGGGCGGCTTCAACCCCCTGCCCAACCCGGCGCTCTACAAGCGCTATCCCCAGGCCTTCGCCGCCATGGGTGAAACCGCGGAGAACCTGGCGCGCCAGCACCATATCCCCCGCCGGCGCCAGGAGGAGCTGGCGCTCTCGTCACAGCAGAAGGCCGCGGCGGCGCTGGCCGCGGGCCACTTCGCTGCCGAGCTCGTTCCGGTCGCCTGGAAGGGCGGCACGGTCGAACGCGACGGCACGCCGCGCCCGGACACGACGCTCGAAGGGCTGGCCAACCTCAGGCTGGCGTTCGACGAGAAAGGCACGGTGACCGCCGGGACCTCCTCTCCGGTCACCGACGGCGCGGCCGCGACACTGGTCTGCTCCGAGGATTACGCCAGGCGCAAGGGGCTCGCGCCGCTGGCGCGCATCAGGAGCATCGCGGTCTCGGGCTGCCAGCCCGAGATCATGGGGATCGGGCCCGTGGCCGCGACGCGCAAGGCCCTGGCGCGCGCCGGGCTGGCGCTCGGCGACATCGACGTCGTCGAGCTCAACGAGGCTTTCGCCGCGCAGACGCTGGCCTGTGTCGACGAGCTTGGCCTCGATCTCGCGAAGGTCAACATCGACGGCGGCGCCATCGCTCTCGGCCATCCGCTGGGCGCCACCGGCGCCCGGATCACCGGCAAGGCCGCGGCGCTGCTGGTCCGCGAACGCAAGCGGTACGCGCTTGCCACGCAGTGCATCGGCGGCGGCCAGGGGATCGCCACCATCCTCGAGGCGGTGTGAGCCATGGCGGGCATCCTGAAAGTCGGCGTGCTGGGCTCGGGCGTGATGGGCGCCGGCATCGCGGCACACGTCGCCAACGCCGGCGTCCCGGTGGTGCTGCTGGACATCGTCCAGGAAGGCATCCCGAAAGGCGCCGCGGCCGCCGAACGCAGCGCCCTGGCGATCGCGGCGGTCGAGCGCCTCGGCAAGACCAGGCCCGCGCCCCTGATGTCCGCCGCGCGGGCGCGACTGATCACCCCGGGGAACCTCGAGGACGACCTGGCGCTCCTCGCCGACTGTGACTGGATCATCGAAGCGGTGGTCGAGCGGGCCGACGTCAAGCAGCAGGTGTACCGCTCGGTCGACGCGGTGCGTAAGCCAGGTTCGATCGTCTCGAGCAATACCTCGACGATCCCGCTGGCCAGGCTGATCGACGGCCTGCCAGAGAGCTTCGCCCGCGATTTCCTGATCACCCACTTCTTCAATCCGCCGCGGTACATGCGGCTGCTCGAGCTGGTCGCCGGCAGCTCGACGCGGCCCGACGCGGTCGCCGCGGTGCGCGCCTTCGGCGACCTCGCGCTCGGCAAGAGCGTGGTCGACTGCAAGGACACGCCGGCTTTCATCGCCAACCGCATCGGCACCTTCTGGATCGAGACCGCGCTGCGCGAAGCCTTCGCGGGCGGCCTGCTGGTCGAGGAAGTCGATGCCCTGGCCGGGAAGGCGTTCGGGTTTCCCAAGACCGGCGTGTTCGGGCTGCTCGATCTGGTCGGCATCGACCTCGGCCCCCACATCGCCAGGTCGCTGCTCGCCTCGCTGCCGCCTGACGACGCCTACTGCACGGAGCACCGGGAGAGCGCGCTCATCGACAAGATGATCGCCGCCGGGCTGACGGGACGTAAGGGCAAGGGCGGCTTCTATCGCCTCGACACCGCCGGCGGCAAGAAGGTGAAGCAGGCCATCGACCTGGCGACCGGCGAGTACCGCCCGGTGCTCGAGCCGCGGCTGGCAAGCGTCGCCGCCGCCAAGGCCGGCGACCCGCGGGCGGTGCTCGAGCACCCCGACCGCGGCGGCCGCTACGCCTGGAGGATGCTCTCGCAGACCCTCGCCTATGCGGCGTCGGTGGCGCCGGCAATCGCCGACGACATCGCCGCGGTCGACGAGGCGATGCGGAGCGGCTTCGGCTGGAGGTGGGGCCCATTCGAGCTGCTCGATCGCCTCGGACCGGCCTGGTTCGCCGCCCGGCTCGGCGCCGAGGGCAGGCCGGTGCCGCCGCTGCTCGCGGCGGTCGGCGACGGGACTTTCTATCGGGTCGTGGATGGCAAGCTGCGGCAACTCGCCTTCGCGGGCGGCTATCGCGCCGTCGAGCGCGGCGAGGGAGTGCTGCTGCTCGCCGACGTCAAGCGCGCTTCGCAGCCGGTGGCGAGGAATGCCTCGGCGAGCCTTTGGGACCTCGGCGACGGCGTCCTTTGCGCCGAGCTCACCTCCAAGATGAACGCTCTCGACGAAGCCGTTCTGCGCCAGCTGGCCAAGGCCTGCGCCCTGATCGACGGCAAGACGTGGAAAGCGCTGGTGATCGCGAACGAGGGCGAGAGCTTCTCGGTCGGCGCCAACCTGGGCGCCGTGCTCTTCGCCGCCAACCTCGCCATGTGGCCGGCGATCGAAGATGCGATCGCTTCAGGACAGAAGGTGTTCAAGACGATCAAGTACGCGCCCTTCCCGGTGGTGGGCGCCCCCTCGGGCATGGCGCTCGGCGGCGGCTGCGAGATCCTGCTGCACTGCGCCGCCGTGCAGGCGCATGCCGAAACCTACATGGGCCTGGTCGAGGTGGGCGTCGGGGTGATCCCTGGTTGGGGCGGCTGCAAGGAAATGACCATGCGCTGGGCGGCGAATCCCAAGCGGCCCGGCGGCGCGATGCCGGCGGTGGCGAAGGTCTTCGAGACCATCAGCACCGCCGCGGTCACGACCTCGGCGGCGGAGGCCCGCGACCTCCTGTTCCTGCGCGAAGGCGACGGCATCACGATGAACCGCGACCGCCTGCTCGCCGATGCCAAGGCGAAGGCGCTGGCGCTCCTCGCCGCCGGCTACGAGCCGCCGCGGGAAGCGGCGATCTCGCTCCCGGGGCCGAGCGGCAAGGCGGCCCTCGACATGGCGGTGGCCGGCTATCGCGCCAGCGGCCTCGCCACGCCGCACGACGCCGTGGTGGCCGGGCGGCTCGCGACGGTGCTGACCGGCGGCGACACCGACATCACCGAAACCGTCTCCGAGGACGACCTGTACGGCCTCGAACGCGAGGCATTTCTCGCCCTCGTCCGGACGCCGGCGACGCTCGCGCGCATCGAGCAGATGCTCGAGACCGGCAAGCCGCTCAGGAATTAGTGGCCACTAGCCTGGCCGGTGTCCCGCTCGCAGGCGCCGAGCGGGACGCTACCAGCGGGGAGTTTGCGAATGCCTGCTTACAAGACGCCCTTGCGCGATCTGCGGTTCGTCTATTACGAGCTCTTCGACGGCGCGAGCCTGACGCGCCTCCCCGGTTTCGAGGAAGCGACTCCTGATCTGGTGATGGACG
>DATKFK010000953.1:0-7456 GCA_035544375.1 Thermoanaerobaculia bacterium | reverse complement strand
GTGCCTTGGGGGCGCTCATCGGCAGATCTGTCGCGATTTCAGCCGAGGCATCCTGGCCACAGCCTCATGCTTCCTCGGCGCGAGCCCTGCCGGCGATCGCATAATCGAGGATGCTTACGGATCGTTCGAACCGCCAGTACTTGACCGACGCGAACACCCAAAGGCAGAAGGCCATCGCCAGGCCGGCCAGCCTGATCTGGACGTGGTCGGCCTGTCCTGCCAGCGGAAGGATTGGGTAAAGGGCCATCAGGACCAAGGGGCATCCGGCGAAGAGCGGCATCGTGTAAAACGCGACCTGCCGAGTGCGCTCCCTGGGGAGCGTGACTCGCTTGGCTCGCCTGGTATGCGATGGGGAATTCGCGAAGAGCGATTTCACGGCTGGACTCTCCCCGCTGTCAATCAGCCGTCGAAAGCGTTCCCAACCAAGGACTTCCACGTTGTGCGAACTGAGGCGAGGTGCCAGAACCGTGGCAATGTAGGTTCCGAGCTTGAAAACTTGCAAGGTGTTGTCGAGCCAAAGCAGCCAGAGCAGGGACGGCACGAAGGCGAGGCCGACCAGAACGTCGGGAAGCTTGTCGAACAGAGAAATGCCGGCGCCGAACATCGCGACCTGAGCCAGGATGATGTTGTGGCCTATCTGAGTGCGGTTGTCGATCTCCTTGCGCAGGCATTCGAACTCCGTCAAGTCGACTGCCTGCGGCGCGGATGCAGTGGGAATCATCGGCCCATCAACCTTTTCTTATTGAAGACAGATGCTAGCATGCCTCATCTTCCAGCAGCACGTCGTTGCTGGTCGGCGCCGTTCAGTAACGAACCCTGGCGGCAAAGGTCGGCGATCTACTTCTCGATGTCGGCGAGGGCGGTCCGGCGGCGCCGCCGTTCCTGCTCGAGGGCGCTTTCGGTGAAGCCGGCGAGCGAGATGAAGTAGCCGGTGAGCGGCAGCTCGTCCTCGTGCTCGGCGTCGAGGGTCCCCACGAACTTGTCGAGGTCGGCGCCGCCGATGGGACGCTCGGTGGCCTTGCATTCCGCGACGGCGCGGCGGGACTCGATGCGGTGGGTGGCGACGAGGTCGAGCTCGCGCCCGGTCTTCTGGACGTTGAGGCGGGGAGTCCCGTAGCCGAGCGCGACGAAGAGATCGGCCATCAGCCGGGCGAACAGGTCGCCACGACGATTGGTGTCGGGCTCGAGGATGCGGATGGGGGCGGTTTCGTCATGGGAGGACCTGCGGTCATCGTAAACGGGGGCGCTCGCGGCGCCGGCTGGACGCAACCGAGGGTGCGTCGCGCTGCGCGGTGGCGTGGGTCGGGGCGGCGAAGCGGGCCTCCGCGTTGCCCGCGGGCAGGCGAGGGGGCACGGCCGGGGGCTGGGAGATGGGGCGGGTCTCACCTGTCGTGCGGGTAGATGAAGAGCGCGTAGTCATGGTCCCGGCCGTCGCTTCCCTCGAGCTGGCAGGTCTGAAAGCCGCTGTCGGTGCCGAAGGCGGCGGCGAGGAGGGCAAAGGAGTGGGTGAGCTCGGGGGCGAGGGCCTCCTGGGTGCGGAGCTCGTTGGCCTCGTGCACGGCGACAGCCTCGACGTGGAAGCGGGCGCCGCCGATCGAGATCGAGCCCAGCTGGCGATCCCAGGGCTCGAGCTCGCCCACCTCCTCGAGCTGGAGCGCGTCGATCGGGATGTCGTGGAGCGGCGGTTCGGGTTCGCGGTCGAGGGCCTGCCGCACCCGTGCCTGGAGGCGGCGGTAACGGCGGAGGCGATGCGGGTTGGGCTGGTCGGGAGTGTCGCGGTCGTCCGGTGCGTTCGCGCCGGCGACGGCGCGGCCGACGGCGGCGAGCTCGCCCCCGAAGGCGGCGAAGCGGCGGCCCGGATGAGCGGGGCAGGCGCTGTGGCTGCCGTCGAAGGCGATGCCCTGGCTCGCCAGGGCGGCGAGCGGCCGGCCGGCCTCGACGTTGTCGAAGAAGAGGACACAGAAGGGATGCGGGAGGTCGGAGAGCTCGCAGCGGTGGGCGGGCTCGACGCCGAACGCGGCGACGACGGCGGTCTGGTGGGAAGGGTGGACGCGGATGTGCAGGCTGCAAGTGTCGCTGCTCACGGGAGGTCTCCTCGCGATCGCGGATCGCGCCGCGGCCCGCGCCCGAGCGCGCGCTGCCGGAGGCCCGCGGCTTGCCGCGGGCCTCGACCTGATCTCCTGGCGCTCGGCTGGCCGGTCGAGGGGGTGCGGTGACGGGGTCGGGAGCTGGCGGCGAGACGGCGGGGCCTGCGGTCAAGGGCAGGATCCTGGCGATCTTCGGCCTTGGCCACGGGGCCTACCTGAACCAAGAAGATGCCCAGCGGCTGACGGCTAAGGGTCATCCTCTGGATCGAGATCGATCGTGGTCGCGGCGCCTGTCCGCTGGTCGGTGACCTCGAACACGACGGCCGTCGAGTCGGGCCGGCGTTGGATGGCGAGGGCGTCTCGCGCGGCCTCGGCGGCGGTGTCCGACTCGATGTCGATCCTCCAAGTCACGAGAAAGAGAGGCATGGTCCCTCCTGCTGATGGGCGGCGGGGAGGCCGCCGTGGGCGCGGCGCGCCGCTGGGTCGCCGCTTGCCGCTGGGCCGCTAGGCCGATGATCGAGCGGCGAGCCCGCGGTCGCCGGGAGCGAGGAAGACCGTGAACGCCTTGGGATCGGCGCCGGCGCCCAGGGATGCCGGGTGGGGCGCGGGGCTGTCGTGGTCGCGTTGGGAGATGTTGACGGCATCGACGGTGAGCTCGCCGGCGTGCTCGGGATCGAACCTCTCGTCGCCGATGCGGCTGGGTTCTAGGATGCCGCAAAGCTCGAGCCAATTGCCGGACGGGCCGGAGGTGCCACCGGCGGGCGGGGCCGGGAAGCCGTGACGGAGCGCGTCGGCCAGGCAGAGAGTGATCGCTGCCTCCTTGCCGGCAACGCTGCCGTCGACCCTCATGTAGAGATCGCCGCCGCAGAGGTACGGCGAGCCGGGACGGATCCAACCGGCGAGATGCGTCGTGCTGCGCTGCTGGTTCATCGCGGCCTCCTTGGTCGAGTTGCCTGCCTTCGAGGCCCGTCAGGGCCTCGCCCTCAAGAGACCTCTCTCCGCTTGGTGCGTGGGAAAAAAGGGCCTATGCTGCGGGTGTTCTGACCGTCAGGCGCGAGAGTCAACGAGGTGAGCATGGTTCCACCGAGATCGCAAACGGGTGTCAGCCGCTACGAGGCAACCGTTTCTTTTCGCGATGCGGCGGGCCTGGAGCGGCAGGAGGCGTTCCCGCTGGTGACTTTCGATCACCAGGGAGCGACCCGGCTGGCCGTGGCCTATGTGGTCGAAGTGCTCGGTTTGCTCGAGTTCGAGCTGCGGGTGGTCGGCAGCTGAACGGTGGACCGAAGTCTTGGGCGCGCTCGACGTGTCCCGCATTTTTCCGGCGGCGATCGCTTCGATTCCAATCGGCACCCGGCCTCCTGCGCCGCCCGGTCGACCAGGGGGGCCGCGTAGGTGTGCAGGGCCGGCCCCGATGACGGAGGATTTAGTAGGATGCGAACCACAGCCTGCGTGCTGCTGATGACTTTGGCGATAGCCGTCCAGGCCTGCGGCGTGTCCATCCACCGCAGGCCTGGCGATCCACGGGTCGTCGCCGAGATCCGCCCCGCACAGCGCGGCCCCATCCTCGGGGGTAGCGGCCCGGTGCCGGCGCCGGGCGGTGGGACGCTGTATCTCGGTCCGCAACTGTTGATCGCCAACGCCGACGTCACCGATGTTTCCGTGCTCCACGAAGGCGCTGCGTTCGTTGTAATGCTCCATCTCACGCGACTGGCGGGCGACCGCGTCGCCGCCTATACGGCCCATCATCAAGGCGAGGTGCTCGCAGTTGTGCTCGACGGCAAGGTGATTACGGCGCCGAGTATCAAGGGCAGCCTGGGGCGCGACGTGGTGATCGACGCGGGCCTGTCGGAGAGCGAAGCCCAGCGACTGGCGCATGGCCTGGCGCCGTAACGGAACACCCCCGCCAGCCGCCGTCCGATCGGGCGGTGAAAGTTCAAGCGTCACCAAGGGCGCCGGCTCGAGGGTCAAGGCGCTGGTGATGGCTTACAAGCTACTCGACATGGCCCAGCAGCGCTGGTGCCGGCTCAACGCTCCCCACCTGCTGCCTTTGGTGAGGGCGGGTGTTCTGTTCGTCGATGGTGTGCAGCAAGAGCGCGAAGAGATTGTGACGCCGCGGAGGAAGGCCGCCTGATCACCCGCCCAATCCACAACACTTGACAATACCTCTCTGCTCTCAGCCTCCGGCCTCCCGCGCCTGCGCTAGTGCCCGCGCGGCGGACCGGCGCTCGGGACGCGCCGCCACCAGCAGGCGATCGGCAAGGAGCCGCACGTCGGGGATCAGGTCGGGGCGGGTGCCGGCATGCCTCGGCGACCCGGCGAGGTAGTAACGGGTGGTGGCGAGGGCGGCGGGATAGCGTGCGGAACGCTGGACCGCCAGCACGGCGAGGGCGTCGATCATCTGGGCTGGCTGGAACGCCGACGGGTGGTTGTCGAAGCCGCGCAGCAGGTCCGGCCCGAGATCGGAGAGGGCTTCGAGGCGATCGACCTCGACGCGGAGCTCCAGCAGATCCAGCGTGCAGCGCGCCGCCTCGGCGACGCTACCCTCCGCGAGGAGGCGGCGGCGCACTGAATCGAAGAGATCGTCGGCCGGCGAGGGGTGTCGCCGTGAACCCTCCGGGCCGGCGCGACGCGTATCGTCGAGCGCCGCGATTCGCGCCTCCCACCAGGATTGGAGGAGCTCCTCGCCGGCTTCTGGAGCTGCCGCGTAGAGGCCGCGGGCGGCGCGCAGGCGCTCGCGGCCGAGGCCGCTGCGGCCGGCGGCGAGGTGGCACCAGGCGAGCATCAGCGCGACGCGGACGGCGAGGGCCGGCGCGAGGCTGGCGTCGAGGTGGAGGTGAGCGACGGCAAGCTCGGCGGTGGCGCGTCCGGGGTCGAGCTGCTCGACGAGCAGGGCGCCCGCCTGGGCGCGGCAGGCTGCCTCGCCCTGACGCTCGGCCAGCTCCCCGAACATGCGGGCCGCCTGCGCGAAGAGAGCGGCGGCCTCGTCGAGCCGGCGCTCGTGCCAGCGCAGCTGGGCGACCCCGGCGAGCAGGGTGGCCCTCTCCTCGCTGACCGGCGGCGCGGCGCCGAGGTAGGGAAGACCCCGCCGGAAGGCATCCTCCGCCTCTTCGAGCCTTCCCTGAAGGCGCGCAGCCCGCAGGACCGTCCAGAGCGCGCGGCAGAGCTTGGCGAGGTTGCGGCCGGCGGCATCGGGGTCGTGGGACGACAGGATGGCGAAGGCCGCTTCGCCCAGCGGCGCCGCGCGGGTGGGGTCCTCGAGCGCGCTGTCGGCAGCGAACAGCAGCGAGGTCGCGACCAGGGGATCGCGGAGCCGCGGGTCGGCGGCGATGGCCTGCAGCGCGGCGGCGGGGGTCATCCCGGCGAGGTCGCGGGCGTTCCAGGTGGCCGCCTGCGACCGTTCGAAGAGCCGTTCGAGCTCCTCGCCGGTGATGGCGCGCCGCGGCGGCCGGGGCCTGTCGAGGGCGGCGAGCTCGCCGCGCGCGGCCTCACCCATCTCGCGCGCCGCCTGGGCGCGGCAGCGGGGGCACCTGTCGAGGTGGAGCAGCGCGAGACGCTGGTCGGGCAGCAGGCCCGCGATCAGGGCGAGGGCGTGGTGGTGTGAGGTCCAGATCAAGGTCTACGCCCCCTGGGGCCGGAGGGCCCCGCACGCGAGCGGTCGGGCAAGGCCGCCGGTCAGGCTCGCTGGGCGGAGTTATAGCGGCGATGACTGAATCTGTCAACAGAGGACGAATAAACACATCTAGAGACGAAAGCGAGCCGAGTAGGCCGCCGTGGCCGGTCGCCGGCGGGGAAGGCAAAAGGAGCCACTGCCGAGCGGCTTGCCCTGGTTCGGCGAGATCCGCGGCCCGTGGCGCGGCGGGCAGGGGTGAGCGTGGCTGAGCCGGGAGAAGGCGGCCGTGAGTCGGGGGTGCGACCAGGCGGATCGGCGGGATGCGCCCGCGAGCTTGACGGCGCGGAACCTTTGACGGTGATTGCGCGGCGGGAGAACGCCTACACGCCCGCTGCTAGCTTCTATTCAACTGCCTTATCAAGCGAAGCGCCCGGGTCAATGTCGTCAACCTGGAGGATCGTTGAGCGGTTGGTTCAGCCGGCTGCGACAGCCGGTGCAGGGGCGCTCGCCTGTCGCGCCACGCACCAGCCGGGATCCGACGAACTGGACCCACGAGTTCGACAACCCCTGGAAAGAGATTGGGACGATTACTGACCATTTGACGGAGAAAATATGAAATGAAGCGACATTATTTTCATTTCGTTGACTAAACATCAGAGAGGGGCTTACGCTGCCGAGAGATCAAGTGGAGCAGGGCCGCGAGGAGCGGCTGAGCGCCTGGATCGGGCCGCGCCGGGGGCGAGCACGGGCGCGGCGGGTTGATGTTACCGAAAACGTGAAATTCGACCCGGGTGCTGCCACACTGTAGGACTTCAGGCAACGCACCGCGTTGCGCCCGCGGGCGGACACGGCCAGCCCGGCCGCGGCATCAGCCCGCGGAGAAGGAGGTTGGAGATGCCATCTGAGATGCCATCTAACAAAGGGTTCCGAGCCGCCGTGGGCGCGCTGGCGCTGTCGGCGTTGCTGGGCGCGCCGCCGGCGGTCCAGGCGGCAACGCATGGCACGCCGGATGCTCGAGCGGCCGGTAGTGGCTGGCAGCAGCTGGCCGGCGCCATCGAGGCGCGGATCGGCGGACTGCTGCGGATGATCGGGTGGGGTGGTCCGGCGGCGGGAGGCGCGGGCAAGCGGCAGCCGCTGGTCCCCGGGGCTACGGCTTCGGGAGGCTCGTCGGGTACCGGGTCCGGGCCTGACCAATCGGGCGGGCAAGATCCCAACGGTTAGTGGGCGCGGGGCTCGAAAAAGGCCGGGCTGGGGAGGGCGGCGCCCCGGCCCGGCCAGGTGGCGGTTAGCGCCTAAGAGTGTGCGATAATCCAGGAGACGCGCAATGCTTGAGTAGGCCCGCGCGGACAGGAGGTCCGGAGCGTGTCATTACGACAGAGATTTCGTACCGCGATTGGCCCGCTGGCCCTGTTGGCACTTCTAGGAATGACGCCGACTGCTCAGGCGGCTACGCGGCCGCCGATTGTTCGAGTCGCGGCCGCCACTGGCTGGCAGGAGCTGGTAGGTGCCCTCGAGTCACGGATCGGCGGATTGCTCCGGTTCATGAGGTGGAGTGGGCCAGCGGGTGGCGACGCAAGCAAGCGGCGCCCACTACCACCTGGCGCCACGGGATCGGAGGCGTCGCGCTCTGGTTGCGGGTTCTCGCCCGACCAATCAGGCGGGATAGATCCCGACGGCTAAGGGTGGGCGAATGAGCCGGGGCAGAGGTCCCACACTGCCGGGGTCGGTGGCGGGACGCGTAAGGGTGTGCGACAATCCT
>DATKFK010000952.1:0-5818 GCA_035544375.1 Thermoanaerobaculia bacterium | reverse complement strand
GCAGGCTGGGATGGATGTTGAGGATGCGGCGGGGGAAGGCCGCCACGAAGCCGGGCGACAGCAGCCGCATGTAGCCGGCCAGGCAGACCCATTCGACGCCGGCGCCGCGCAGCGCCGCGATCAGCTTGGCTTCGTGGCTGGCCCGGTCGGGCTCGCCGCGGTGCGGGATCGCCACCGCCGGCAGGCCGCGCTCGCGCGCCCGCTCGAGCCCGGGTACGCCGGCGACGTTGCTCGCCACGAGAACGATCGTCGCCGGCAGCTCGCCGCGCCGCACGGCGTCGTCGAGCGCCAGGAAGTTGCTGCCGCGTCCGGAGAGCAGGACGCCTAAACGGGTCACGCGCTGCCGTCCGCCGGCGCCGTCGCTGCCGGCCCCGCCTCGGGGTCCTCGCCGGCCGCGGCGCCGGACCCCTCCGCGCCCGGCAGCGCGCCCGGCAGCGGCCCCAGGTCGTAGACCACGCCGGCGCCGCCTGCCTGCACGGTGCCGATGGTCCACGCCCGCTGCTTCGCCCGGCGCAGCTCTCCCAGCACCTCGCGCAGCCCGGCCGGATCCACCACCAGCACCATGCCAATGCCCATGTTGAAGACCCGGAGCATCTCCTCGGTCTCGACGTCCCCATGCTGCTGCAGGAAGTGGAAGACCTGGGGCACCTCCCAGCTGCCGACGCGGATCTCGGCGTGGGTGCCCGCCGGCAGCACCCGCGGCAGGTTGTCGGTCAGGCCGCCGCCGGTGACGTGGGCCATGGCGCGCAGGGCGGGATGCCGCAGCAGCGGCGCGAGCGGCGCCAGGTACGACAGGTGCGGGGCGAGCAGCGCCTGGCCGACCCGCTGCCCGCTTGCCCAGGGCGCGCGGTCGTCGCAGCGCAGCCCCAGCTTGTCGAACAGGATGCGCCGCGCCAGCGAGTAGCCGTTGGTGTGCAGGCCAGCCGCGGCCAGCCCGACGAGGACGCTGCCGGCGACCGCGCGCGAGCCGTCCAGCAGGTGCGGCCTGTCCACCAGCCCGACGATGAAGCCGACCAGCTCGTAGTCGCCCGGCTGGTAGAAGCCCGGCATCTCGGCGGTCTCGCCGCCGAGCAGCGCACAGCCGTTCTCCCGGCAGCCCTGGGCGACGCCGCCGACCAGCTCCACCATGCGGTCGGGCGCGAGCACGCCGGCCCCCACGTAGTCGAGGAAGAACAGCGGCAGCGCCCCCTGCACCAGGATGTCGTTGACGCAGTGATTGACCAGGTCGCGCCCCACCGTCGAGTAGTCGCCGGCCAGGCGCGCCACCGTCAGCTTGGTGCCCACGCCGTCGGCGGAGGCGACCAGCACCGGCTCGCGCAGGCCCGCGAGCTCAGGCCGGAACAGGCCGCCGAAGCTGCCGATCTCGCCCAGCACGCCGGGGGTGAACGTCGCCCGCGCCAGCTCCTTGACGCGCGCCAGCCCCTTTTGCTTGGCGTCGATGTCCACGCCGGCCGACCCGTAGGCCCCGGTCTTTCCCGGGCCTCCGCCTGAGCCAGAGCCTGAGCGTGAGCCGGAGCCTCCGCCGGTCATCACTGTTCGGGCAGGGAAACGACGTCGTTGCAGACCTCGCGCGGCGAGGCGATGTCGCGGAAGAAGACCAGGTGAGAGCCCCAGATGGTGAAGGTCTTGCTGGGGCAACGCAGCTTCGAGACCTTCTCGGCGGCGGTTCCCGCGGCGCTCGCCCTGACCAGGCCCACCGACTTGTCGAGCATGTCGATCCGCTGCGACACCCAGGCGGTGCCATCCGGCCCTTCCGCCAGCCACAGGTCGGAAAGCGTCTGGCCCAGCGCCATGTCGCGCGTCTTCGCCCGTTCGTCGAGATCGGCCAGCGTCTTCTCCTCCACCTTGCGGTAGGGGTCGTCGAGCTTGGCGCGCCAGGCCACCTTGCCGTCGAGCGAGAGCACCTGCAGGTCGCCGGTGAAGGTCTCGAGCGTGAACAGCAGCCGCCGGGACGCGTCGTAGCGCAGCAGCACCTCGCGCTCCCGCGTCGCCCCTGGCGCCAGCTTGATCTCGTGCTCGGAGCCGAGGCTCCGCACCAATTTGCGCTGGCGCAGGCTCCACGTCTCCACGCGATGCGCGGTGCGCCGCGGCGACAGCGCAACGGTGTCCTCGTCGATCCAGCACACCCAGCTCGCCGGCGTCGGCAGCACGACTTCCTCGTGCTTGCCGGGAGCGCCGCCGGGCCGCACCCACACGAGCACGCGGCCCTCCCCGCCCGGGCCGGTCAGCGGCGTCAGCGCCACGGCGCCCCACTGCGCGTCGCCGTCGACGGCGGACGCGTCCAGCGGCACCCCGATCGTCGGCAGGCGTTCCGCCGCCGGCGTGAAGAACCGCACCGACCCTTCGAGCGCCTCCCAGGCCCACAGGTTGCCGCCATGATCGACGCCCATCCAGCGGGCCCTCACCTGCTCGGCCAGGGCGAGCGCGTCCTTGCTGGGCTGGATCAGCTGCCGGGACGAAGGCGCCGGCGCGGCGGCACGGACCGGCCGCTCGGCCTGGGCCCAGATCAGGGCGCAGAACGCGGCGAGGGCAAAGGCGCCGGCCCCGGGGGCGCCGGGGGCCAGGCGGCGCAGAGGGCGCGGACGGTGCGGGCGGCGCGGTGGCAGAGAAGGAGAAGCTGCGGAGGGTGCGGATCGCGGACGGGTCATCCGCGGCATCTTAGCGGATCTCATCGCGGTTTCGGCATAACATCGCCGGCGCGCCGCCCGCGTGCCGCCGGCCATAGAGACGGCGGTAACCGCAACGCCCGCAGCGCGCCAGCGCGCTCGCCGCCGCCATGACCTCGCCGCTTCCGTTCCGGATCTTCGGTCCATCGCACCTGGCCGTGCTGGGGGTCACCGCCGCCGTCACCGCGGGGCTGGTGCTGGCGGCGCGGCGCGGCGGCAGCCGTCGGCCGGGCGGCGATGCGGACGCGGGCGCGGGCGGCGGCACCGCGGGGCGCATCGCCTGGTGCCTGGCCGGGCTGCTGCTGCTCTGCGAGGCGGCGGTCCTGGCGCTCGCCGCCCACGCCGACCCGGCCACCCTGAAGGACCACCTGCCGTTCCAGCTCTGCGACTGGGTGATCTTCGCCGCGGTCGCCGCGCTGCTGTGGCGGCGCCGCGTGGCTTTCGAGCTGGCTTACTTCTGGGGGCTTTCGGGCACGTTGCAGGCACTGCTCACCCCCGACCTCGCCGAGGATTTCCCGAGCCTGCACTTCATCACCTTCCAGACCCTGCACGCGACCGTGGTCGTGGCCATCCTCTATCTCACGCTCGGCCTCGGCATGCGCCCGCGGCCGCGCTCGATCCTGCGCGCCTGGCTATGGCTGCAAGCGTACGTGGCGGTGACCGCCCTGATCGACCGGTTGCTGGACGCCAACTACGGCTACCTGCTGCGCAAGCCGGTGCAGGCCAGCCTCTTCGATTACCTGGGCCCCTGGCCCTGGTACCTGCTCAGCCTGGAAGCCCTGTCGCTGCTCCTCTTCCTGGCCTGCTACGCACCCTTCGCGCTGCTCGACCGCCTGCGCCGCGGCGAGGGAACGCCGATCCCGGTCGAGCCCTGACGATCGAGCCCTGATAGTGTTGCCGTCCCGCTCGGCGGAGGAAGGAACATGACCGGCGACGCAGCAGGACCCTCCGGGGAAGGCCGGAGCAACGCCACGGGCGCGCGGCCGCGATGGCCGGCCGGCGGTGCCGCGAGCGGACGCATCGCGCTGGTCCTCGCCGTCTGGCTGGCCGCTGCCGGTCTCGCCGGAGCCGCCGGCCTGTGGCTGCGGCTGCCGGCGCCGCTCGTCGGCGCGACCCTTTGGCTGCTGGTCGCCGGCGTGCTCATCGCGTGGCGGCGGTCGCCGGCCCTGGGCGGCTGGCTGCGCGACGTCGATCCGCGCGTGCTCATCCTCCTGCACGTCACGCGGTTCGTGGGCATCGAGTTCCTGGCGCTCTTCCAGCGCGGCATGCTGCCGTTCGCGTTCGCCACCCCGGGCGGCTACGGCGACATCCTGGCGGCGCTCGGCGCGCTGCTGGCGGCGGCCATCTGCGTGCCGGTGCGGAGCGCCTGGCGGCGGCTCGCGCTGCTGGGTTGGAACAGCTATGGCCTGCTCGAGCTGCTGCTGGTCGTCGGCACCGCGATGCACTTCTTCCTGACCAGGCCCGCGGACGTCGCGCCGCTGCGCCAGCTGCCGCTCTGCCTCCTGCCGACGTTCCTGGTGCCGATCCTGATCGTCAGCCACCTCGTGCTCTTCGCCCGCTTCGGCCCGGCGCCGGCCATCAGCTTCCCCCAGGATCGGTGACGCACAAGCGCCGGCGGGCGTGGCGGCCCGGCGGCGGGGAGGTCTCGCGGCGGGAGGTTTCGCGGCGGGGAGAGAGCTCAGTGCGTCCCGGCGGTGAAGGGCGCCACGGCCGGCGCCGGCGCCGTCGGGATGGCGCACGCCGCCGGAAGGGCGGTCCGGGAGACCTGTGACGAGGCGCCGCCGCCGGCGTAGGCGAAGACGAAGGTGCCGTCCTTGATGGCGTCGATCACCCCGCGGGCGCTCGCCTCCGGCAGCGCCGGGCAGCCCCAGCTGCGGCCGAGCCTGCCGTAGCGCTGAGCGTGGTCGGCGCTGACGTACCAGGCGCCGTGGATGACGATCTTGCGCTGCTCGGCGCGATCGTTGACGCCCGGGTCCAGGCCGTTGAGCCGGAGCGAGTAGCCGTTGCCACCCTCGTAGGTGCCGCCGGTCAGGAAGAGGCCGAGGCTGCTCTGCCGGCTCTCGTCGGTATTCGAGAAGCGGGTGGCGTAGTTGTCGCCGCTGCCGGCGCCATGGGCCACCAGCTCGTGGAAGAGCACCCTGCCGTGCGCCAGGTCGAGCACCCACAGCCGCGGTTCGGTCGAGGGCAGGGAGTAGTCGATCAGGGTGAGCACGTCGTCCCGGCCGCCGAGGCCGCGGGTCCGCGCGCAGGCGACCGCGTCGAGCGCCGCCGCCAGGACGCGCCGTGGCAGGCCGGCGACGTCGCGGAAGACGGCAGGCACCGCGCCCAGCGCCAGAGCTCCCGGAGCCGGGGCGGTCGCAGCGGGCAGCAGACCGGCGGCCAGCACCGTCATCAGGACGCCGAAGGTGGCCGGCAAGACACGCCTGCCGGTGGCGCTCCTCCCGCGGCTGCGTCCGTCAGGGGCGCCGGCGGGAGCCTTGGGGCTCTCGGGTTTCACGCGCAAGATGGTACCTCGCGGCGGCGCCAGGCTCAAGGGCGGATTGCGAGCCCGCGGCTCGCGCCGGCGGCGCCAGCGGTGGTCGACGTCCCGATCGACATCGCAGCCAGACCCCTTCAAACGGCGCGGCAGCTGTCGCTATTCCCGGCCGCAACGAGGCTCGAGGGAGGGCGAGCGAGGCCCAGGGCCAGGGCCGCGATCACGACATTGGTGCCCAGGGCGATCGGCGACCGCGGGGTCACTCGTGCCGCTCGCGCAAGGCACGGCGAGTGCGTTCCACCTCTGCCTTGCTCAGCCGGGCGGAGGTCTCCACAGGCGAGGATTTGCGCAGGCTGCCTTTCGCCACGATCCGCACTTCGCGCGGTGACGGCTCGATCGCGATGCGCCCTTCGTGTAACTGCATGGTCAGCTCCCGAGGTCGGCGAGCACGGGCGCGTGGTCGCTGGTGCCGACCTCCGCCAGGACCTTGCAGGAGGTGGCCCGGGCGGCCAGCGCGGAGGTGGCCAGGATGTAGTCGATGCGCCAGCCGATGTTGCGCTGGCGCAGATTGCGCCACGGCGCCCACCAGGTGAACAGGTTGTCGTTGTCGGGGTCCAGCGCCCTCCCCAGGTCCGTGAGATCGGCCCCGATCAGGGCCTCGAGCAGCGCCCGCTCC
>DATKFK010000951.1:0-2017 GCA_035544375.1 Thermoanaerobaculia bacterium | reverse complement strand
ATCGCCGCGCGGTCCCGCTCCAGGCAGACGACCCCGGGCGGGCAGGCGGGCGCCGCCGGCAGCCCGCGCCGGCCGGCGACGGTGACCACGACCGCCGGCGCGCAGCCGGCCATCAGCTGCGCGAGCCGCTCGCGCGGGTAGGACGGGTCGAGCGGCACGTAGGCCGCGCCCGTCTTGAGCACCGCCAGCAGGGTCACCAAAAGCTCGGGGCCGCGGTCGAGCAGCACCGCCACTCGGCGCTCGAGCCCGGCGCCGAGGTGGCGCAGGTGGTGGGCGAGGCGGTTGGCCCGGCGCTCGAGCTCGCCGCGGCTCAGGGCGAGATCCTCCGACGCCACCGCCACCGCGCCCGGGACGCTCGCCGCGCGGCTGGCGATCAGCTCGTGCGCCCGGCGCTCGCGCGGCCAGTCGGCGGCCGTGTCGTTCCACTCCCACAGCAGCTGGTGGCGCTCGGCCGCGGACAGCGGATCGAGGGTCGCGAGCGGCGCGTCGAGACGGGCAAGGGCGGCGGCGAGGAGGCCCCCGAGATGAGCCGCGAACCGCACCACGCCGGCGCGGTCGAAGCGCCGCCGATCGTACTGCGCGCGGCCCGTCAGCCCCTGGGCCCGCAGGGCGAAGCGCAGCGTCAGCCCCTGGCCGACCTGCGGCGGGTCCGCGTGCAGGCCGGCGAGCGACAGCATGGCGTCGAAGAGCGGACAGCGGCCATCTTGCCGCGGCAGCCGCAGGTCATCGAGCAGACTCGCGAACGGGTAGCCCTGCCGGTCGTAGGCTGCCAGCAGGGTCTCGCGCACCTTGAGCAGGTGGGCACGGAACGAGCGCTCCGGGTCGATGTCGTCGACCACGACGATCGCGTTGGCGGCGCCTGCCGCCCCAGCCGGCTGGGACCTCTGCAGGCTGGGGCTGCCGATCGCGACCGAGCGCTCTCCCGAGAGACGATGGAGGCAGGCCTCGAGCGCGGCGGCGAGCGCGACGTAGACCAGCCAGGGAGAGTCGCGCGCCAGCCGGCGCAGCTCGGCGCCGAGCTCGGCGGGCCAGTCGAGAGCGATGGCTGACGTCGCCGGTGTGGGGGGCTCTCGGCCGGCGGCGCCGCTCGCCGCCGGCAGCTCGGGGATCGGCACGACCGGCCGCGGCGCCGGCGTCAAGCGCGCGACCCAGTAGTCCCGCTCCTCCTTCTGGCGGCGATCGAAGAGCGGCATCTCGGCCGGCCGCGGCAGCGGTCTCTGCGGCACCGTCATCACAGCCCGGGCAGGTCGAACAGCTCGCACATGAGGTTGAAGGTCAGGACGATCATCAGGAAGTCGGTCTCGAGATGCGGGTTGAGGCCGCCGGCGTCGCCGGGGGCTTGGGCGGCCCGCGCCCGCATGGCCTCGACCTTGTCGGGGTCGAAGTACCCCTGGCGCTTGATGCGGTCGTACGACAACAGGTCGTCGATCCACTGGAGACGCTGGGCCAGCAGGTAAGGCGAGCCGGGGGCGCGGAAGCCGAACTTCTCCCGCGCGATGATCTCCGGCGGCACCAGGCCGTCCGCCAGCCGCTTGAGGATGTATTTCTCGACGAAGTTGTTGACCTTGAGATCGGGCGGGATCTCACGCACCAGGTCGACGACGCCGACGTCGAGGAATGGATAGCGCCCCTCCACCGAATTGGCCAGCGCCATGCGATCGCCATGATCGCCGAGCAGGTGGTCGGCCAGGCGGAGCTTGCAGTCGAGGTAGGAGCGTTGATGGATCGGATGCCGTCCGCGCAGGCGCTGCTGGTTGACGAGGGGGAAGCTCGTCCAGTCGAAGCTCGGAAGCTCTGCCGCGAGGGCCGCCGAGTAGAGGGCCGCCCTGGCGTCGCGGAAGGCGCGCAGGTCGAGCTCGTAGAAAATCCCGGCATCGCCCCACAGCCGCTCCCGCAGCTGGCGCTCGAGGAGGGCCTCGGGACCGGCAGCGGAGCGCCGCGGACCCAGCTGGTCGAAGACGTACCCGGGATAGCCGGCGAACAGCTCGTCGGCCCCTTCGCCCCCCAAGACCACCTT
>DATKFK010000950.1:0-2650 GCA_035544375.1 Thermoanaerobaculia bacterium | reverse complement strand
ATCCTCGAGAACAACATCGTGCAGACGATCGGCTCCGCCGGCGAGTCGGTGGCGGCGGGCGTCGTGTTCACGGTGCCGGCGCTCCTTTTCCTCGCCTACGGCGCCGACTACTTCAACTACCTGACCATCTTCGTGCTGTCGGCGGTCGGCGGCACGCTCGGCGTCCTGTTCATGATCCCGCTGCGGCGGGCGCTGATCGTCAAGGAGCACGGCCGGCTGCCGTACCCGGAGGGGACGGCCTGCGCCGACGTGCTCATCGCCGGCGAGCGCGGCGGCGACCTCGCGAAGCTGGTCTTCGCCGGCGTCGGCGTGGCGCTCCTCTACAAGTTCCTCTACGGCATCCTGGGCCTGTGGAACGAGACCGCGACCTGGTTCCGGACCAAGGCGGCCGCCGTCATCCCCGACGCCACGCTGCAAAGCGACGTGACCCCCGAGTACCTCGGCCTGGGGTACATCATCGGCCCCAAGATCGCCGGCGAGCTGGCCTCCGGCGGCGTCCTGGCGTGGCTGGCGCTCATCCCGCTCATCTCGTGGCTGGTGCCCGAGCCGCGCCTGGTCAAGGACCTGACCGACCTCGGCTTCTCGGCGGGGTGGCGCGACTCGCATGCCCACGCGGAGTGGATCTACCGCGCCTACATCCGCTACATCGGCGCCGGGGCGGTCGCCTGCGCCGGCGTGATGACGCTGATCAAGACCCTTCCCACCATCGTCTCCGCCTTCAGCGAGTCGGTGAAATCGCTGCGCGGCGGCGCCGGGGAGGCCAAGAAGATCCGCACCGAGGACGACCTCGGCATCGGCGTGGTGGTCGTCGGCTCGCTGGTCCTGGCCCTCATCATCACCGTGCTGCCGCACTTCCCGCACGGCTCGTTCCCGGGCTCGCTGTTGATGGGCCTGCTGGTCGTCGTCTTCGGCCTCTTCTTCGTCACCGTCTCGAGCCGCATCGTCGGCATCATCGGCACCTCCTCGAACCCGATCTCGGGCATGACCATCGCGACGCTGATGGCGACCTGCCTGGTCTTCGTGCTGGTCGGGCGCACCGGCGACGTGTACCAGTCGGTGGCGCTGTGCGTCGGCGCGCTGGTGTGCATCGCGGCCGCCAACGCCGGCGCCACCTCGCAGGACCTGAAGACCGGCTACCTGGTGGGCGCCACGCCGCGCCGCCAGCAGATCGGCTTCATCATCGGCGTCCTGGTATCGACTTTGGTCATCGGCGGCACGCTCTTCCTGCTCGACAAGACCTATGCAATGGGCGAGCTGCACGGCATCGGCGGCCCCAAGCTCGCGGCGCCGCAGGCCACCCTGATGGCGACGATCATCAAGGGGCTGCTGGCGCAGAACCTGCCCTGGGCGCCGGTCCTGGTGGGCGTCGCCCTGGCGTTCATGGCGCAGATGGCCGGCGCGCATGCGCTGTCCTGGGCGGTGGGGGCGTACCTGCCGCTGTCGACCACCTTCCCGATCTGGATCGGCGGCATGGTCAAGGCCCTGGCCGACAAGGTCGGCAAGCGCAAGGAGGAGAGCGAGCTCTCGTCCGGCATGCTGTACGCCACGGGTCTCGTGGCCGGCGGCTCGCTCGGCGGCGTGCTGATCGCCCTCGTCGCCTTCTTCGGCGATTCGGTGCTCGGCATGGAGAAGCCGACGCTCCTCGAGAAGATCGACCTCGGCAACCATTGGCACGCCTTCGGCGACTTCAAGAACGATCCCGTGTGGGGCGGCATCCTGTGCGCGGCGGCGTTCGCCGTCCTCTGCTGGCTGCTCTTCCGCAATGCGCGCAAGCAGCTCGACGTCTAGTGGCGCCGGCGGCCCGGCGCTACTCGTCGTAGTCTTCGTCCAGCAGGCCGTGCTCGCGCATCCAGGTCTGGTTGAGCTTCGATAGGTAGCGCTCGCCGGAGTCGGGGAAAAGGGTCACCACCACGGCGTCCGCGGCCAGCGACTCGGCGACGCGGCGGGCGCCGGCCGCGGCCGCTCCGCCCGAGGAGCCGACGAAGATCGACTCCTTCCTGGCGAGCTCCACCACGGCCCGGTAGGCTGCCTTGTCCTCGACCGCGATCACCTCGTCGATGACGTCCCACCAGACGCAGCCGGGCAGGAAGTCCTCGCCGATGCCGTCGATCAGGTACTGGTGGATCTGTTCGGCCGGTGGCAGCTCGCCGTGCTGCTTGTAGTAGACGTAGACGCTGCCGACGGTGTCGATGCCGATGACCCGCACCGCCGGGTTGCGCTCCTTGAGGAACTTGCCGGCGCCGCTGATGGTGCCGCCGGTGCCCACCCCGGCCACCCAATGAGTGATGCGGCCCTCGGTCTGGCGCCAGATCTCGGGGCCGGTGGTGTGGTAGTGCGCCTCGGGGTTGGCCTGGTTGTAGTACTGGTAGGGCAGGTAGGCGCCCGCCTCGTCGCGCAGCCGTTCGGCCACCTTGTAGTAGGAGCGGGGATCGTCGGCGGCGACGTTGGTGGGGCATTTGACGACGCTGGCGCCCAGCGCCTCGAGCAGCGCCACCTTCTCGGCCGGGATCTTGTCCGGCGCGGTGCAGATCAGGCGGTAGCCGCGCAGGTTGGCGGCCATCGCGAGGCCGACGCCGGTGTTGCCTGAGGTCGGCTCGACGATGGTGCCGCCGGGCCCCAGCAGCCCGGCCCGCTCGCCGGCCTCGATCAT
>DATKFK010000949.1:0-6477 GCA_035544375.1 Thermoanaerobaculia bacterium | reverse complement strand
CCTGCGCACCGTGGCACGCGCGCTCGACAGAGGCCTCGATCTGGGCCTCGGATGGTAGGGCTGTTCGCGCCGGGGCTGTTCGCGCCAGGGTCAGCCGGGCAGCTTCGCGGCCAGGACGTCCACCTTCTCGATGACCGGAGGCTGCGCCAAAAGATCCGACGCTTGCGCCATCAGCGCGGCGGCGATGGGTCCCGACAGGTGCGCCTGACGGCCCGCCTCGTCCGGGAAGGCGTCGAAGATGCCGAACGTCGAGGGCCCGAGGCGGATCGCGAACCACGCCGTTGTCGCCGGCTCCCCTTGCGCCAGCGGCAGGCCGCCGCGCAGGAAGCTCTCGACCGCGGCTTCTTTTCCAGGCTTGGCTTCCAGTCGAACCAGCAGCGCCACCTTCACCATGAGGTACCTCCTTGAGTTGGGACCTTGGCTTCCTGCCCGCATCGGCCGCCGCTCCAAGGGGGCAGCACCCGGCAGCTCCACCGGCCCGCGCGCTATCCTACCCCGGCGTACCGCTACCGCCTGCCTCCGGCTTCTTCCCCCGCCGAGCTCGCCCGCGCCCGGCGCCCGCGGCGTCCTCGCCGGCACCCGCGGCCGCACCCACCCAATCGACTTTCTTTCCGGCCGCCGCGTCGCCGAGGTAACCCTTGCCCAGCCGCCGCAGCTGCGCCAGCGACGAGAGATAGACGATCTCAGGCACGGTCAGATCGGGATGGAAGAAGTCGAAGACCAGGACGAACCGCGGCTCCGCGCTGTCGTTCCACGCCGAGTGCAGGAAGGAGTCGTCGAAGACGATGCATCGTCCCTCCTGCTGCTCCACCTCCTGGTCCCCGACCTTGAGCTTGCAGCCGCCGGGCACCAGCAGCGGCAGCTGGCATCGCAGCTTCGCATTGCTGTATCCATGGTGCGGCGCGATCTGGGTGCGGGGGGCGAGCGCCGAGTAGAGCGTGGTGCCGAACTGCGCCACGCCAGGAATGGCGCCGAGCGCGCGGACGGTCTCCGGGCAGGCTCGACACGTGGCATCGACCTTCTCGCCGAAGGCCCACAGGTAGGCGGCGGCCCACTCGCCGCTGCTGGTGTGCGTACGGTGGACGGTGGCAAAGCCGGCCTCCCCGCTCAGCAACCCCAGCAACTCCCGCCGGATGACCGGAAACGCCGCCTCGAGCGCCGCGACCCAGGGGAAGCGGCGACGATCGTGGATCTCGAGCGTGGCGAGTCCCGGATAGAACACCACCGGGCGCTGCAGCGCGAAAGGGGAACGCAGCGGAAAGCGTCGCGCGCCGCCGCCGTAGAACTCCTCGGCCGCCTGCGCGAACAGGGCCAACCGCGCCGGCGTCGCCGCGCCCGCGCCGGACCGCCGCAGCAACCCTTGCGCCGACCACGCGGCCACCCGCTGGCGCCAATCCTCGCGGTCGAGCCTGGGCCGGCGGCCGTTGCCGCGCAAGACCTCCGCGGCCGATTGCGGCCGCGCGAACGCCAGGTAGAGCTCGACCCACGCGCGCGGAACCTCCACGCTGTCGTCGGCACCCTCGCCGTCCACCTGCAGGGCTCCCGCGGGCGTCGAGCGAAAGCGCGTGCCGGCAGGGATGACGTAGCTGGCGTCCCACTCGAAATCGCTCTCGTCCATGACGAACCTCCCCGGGCCTGCCGAGATCGCCGGGCCCGACCCGTGGCGCTGCTGACCCCGACGAGCGACGCACCTTCGCCAGCGTCTCCGGAACACCCGCTGAGGCGGCGGCGCAGGTGGCTAGGATCCTCCTTTCTCAGGCTGCTCCGGCAAATCCGGCATCCCTTGCCAGCTCCCACTGAGCTATTTCTGTCCCACGCCACCGCTGACCGGGTATTCGCCGACACGGTCGGAGCGATGCTGGCGCGCCACTCTATCCCCTTCTGGTACAGCCGGAAGGACCCCCCGGCTCGAAACCTCGAGCGCTTATCTCAGCGTCCGCTGCGCGTCATCGCAACCTGGCTCGCGGCCGCTCACCTCCCCCCGTGCCCGGCCCGCGCCGCACTCCCCTCGCCGCGATCTTCGTATCGGAACGTCCTCGCCACCTTCGCAAACGGCTGGCCGTCCACCTCGACGTACGGGTAGATGAAGTAGTTGAGCGGCGCGCCCGCCTGGCGCGGCGCCAGCACCAGGTCGCGGCCCACCGTGAACTGCACCCGGTTCTCGTCCAGCGCGCCGAAGAAATAGCTCCGTTTCCCGGGGTTCTTGCGCGCCTCCGAGGCGTCCACCGGCACCCAGCCGTACCCCGCCAGGTAGAACTCCGCCCAGCAGTGATAGCCGCCGATCTCCCCCTGGCCCCGCGCCTCCGGCAGCGGCAGCCCGATCTCGAACTTCGCCGGGATGCCCTCCGCCCGCGCCAGGCCGATGAACAGCGCGTGGAAGTCCGTACAGTTGCCCCGCTTCGCGTCGCACGCCCAGTAGATGTCGCCGTTGCCCCACCCCGTCCCGGTCTTGTCGTAGGACATCGTGTTCACCACGTAGTCGTAGATGGCCCGCGCCTTCTCGAGGTCTCCGCGGCGCCCGCGGGTGACCTCGGCGGCAAGCTTGCGGATCCTGTCGTCGAGCGGCACCAGCCGGTCCGGTTGCAGCCAGGCAGCCGCCGGCGCCTCCGCCTGGGCCGCCACGCGCTTCTCGCCGGCAGCAGCGAAGTCGCGACGGACGTATTCCCGGCGCCGCACCCGCACCTTCATCACGACCGCCAGCTCGTGCTCACGCGGGTCGGTCACGGACAGGTGCAGGATCGAGTTGCCGAAGCGCTGCTCCCTGACCACCTCGTACGGGGTGGGTGACGACACCTGGGCGTCCGTCACCTCCTGGCTGGCGTCGCTGGCGGGATAGGGCAGCCAGATCTCCACCCGGTGGGCCCCGGCGGGCAGCTCGCCGATTCGGGCGCTGTAGGTGAGCGCGAAATCCCGGCTGCGCGGCCCCTCCGCGGCCGCCGTCCCCAGCGCCGCCGCGGCCGCCAGCCATCCTGCCAGCACCGGCCATCTCCTGCGCATCTCTCAACCCCCTGCCTCACAACACTTACCCCAATGCTGTGACGTGATGATACCGCGACTCTACGGCAGCACCCGTCCGATCAGGGCCCGGCCGAAGGGGTATCGAGGACTTGGCCGACGGCCTTATGCGACGCTCGTCCGCGGGCTGCCGCGCAGGTTGCCTCGCTCCCTGGCCTTGGCGGCTTCCACGGCACGGTCGCGGGCCGGGGCGTTGGTCACCAGGGAATCGACCAGGCGCCGGGCAACCTGGAACACGTCCTCGACCGCCTGGTCGAAGGCCGCCGCGTTGGCCTTCGACGGTGCGTTGAAGCCGCTGAGCTTGCGGACGAACTGCAGCGAGGAGGCGCGGATCTCCTCGTCGGTGGCGGGCGGCTCGAAGTTGAACAGCGTCTTGATGTTCCTGCACATGGCGCGTTGGCACCTCCACTGACGATTTTACCCTCCTCGCCCTCCTCGCAGCGGGGGCCTGAGGAAGCCTCGGCCCTCACGGTCCTGCCCGCCCTTGCCGCGGGCGGCCTCCGGCGGCTACCATTGCCTCGCTCCCATCGCGCGGCGCGCGCGGGACGCGATACCCCACGATGAAACCCATCCTCGTCACCGGCGCGCTCGGGCAGATCGGCTCCGAGCTGGTGCCAGCCCTGCGCGAGCGCTACGGCGCCGCGAAAGTCATCGCGTCCGACATCCGCATGCCGCCGGTCGAAGACCTGGCCGCCGGCGGGCGCTTCGAGTTCATCGACTGCACCAACCAGCGCCAGATCCAGGACGTGGTGCGGGCGCACGACATCGGCACCATCTACCACCTGGCGGCGCTGCTGTCGGTGACCGCCGAGGAAAAGCCGCACATCGCCTGGCAGCTCAACATGGACGGCCTGTACCACGTGCTGGAAACGGCGCGCTCGGCGGGCTGCAAGGTCTTCTTCCCCAGCTCGATCGGGGCCTTCGGCCCCGGCACGCCGCAGGACCACACCCCCCAGGACACGATCCAGCGCCCGAACACCATGTACGGCGTCACCAAGGTGGCGGGCGAGCTGCTCTGCGATTACTACTTCCGCCGCTTCGGGGTGGACGCGCGCGGCCTGCGCTTCCCGGGCCTCGTCTCCTACGTCGCACCGCCGGGCGGCGGCACCACCGACTACGCGGTCGCCATCTTCTACGAGGCGATCCTGCACGGCCATTACACCTGCTTCCTCCGCCCGGACACGCGGCTCGACATGATGTACATGCCCGACGCGCAGCGCGCCATCCTGGGGCTGATGGAAGCCGACCCCAAGCGCCTGCGTCACCGCAACGCCTTCAACATCACCGCCATGCAGCTGACCCCGGAGCTGCTCGCGGCCGAGATCCGCAAGCACCTGCCGGGCTTCGAGATCGAATACAAGGTGGATACGGTGCGCCAGGCGATCGCCGACTCCTGGCCGCACTGCATGGACGACAGCGCGGCGCGGGAAGAGTGGGGCTGGCAGCCGACGTTCGGCCTGGCGGACATGACCCTCGACATGCTCGACAAGCTGCGCGGCAAGCTGCTCGCCCATCGCGCCGTCTCCGCCCCAGCCGTCGCCGACCCCCGGGCGGCCGCCGCGCCCGCCGCCGCCGCACCGGCACCCGCCGCCGCCGCATCGGCACCCGCCGCCGCCGGCAACGGCGGCCAGTGACCCGCCGCCCGAACCGGCCCGGCCACGAAGGTAACCAGGAAGGAACCTGAGATGCCCATCGATCGCATCCACGGCGTTCTCGCCGCCGAGCTCTCGGCCCTCGCGGAGCGCGGCACCTCGAAGCGCGACGAGGCAGTGATCACCCGCGCCCTGCCGCCCGCGGATGGCCGCGGGCCGCGGGTGCAGCTCGCGGGCCAGGGCGAGCGGCTGTTCCTGAAGATGAACTCGAACAGCTACCTGGGCCTCACCCGTCGCCCCGAGCTGATGCACGCCGAGGAGGCGGCGGTCGCGGCCTTCGGCGCCGGACCGGGAGCGGTGCGGTTCATCAGCGGCACCTACGAGCCGCACGTCCGCCTCGAGGAGCGGCTGGCACGCTTCCACGGCCGCGAGGCGGGGATGATCTTCAGCTCCGCCTATGCCACGGTCGTGTCGCTGCTGGTGCCGCTGATCACCGCCGACACCGCGGTGATCAGCGACGAGCTGAACCACAACTGCATCATCAACGCCATCCGGCTCGCCCGCCCGCGCAGCAAGGAGGTCTACAAGCATCTCGACCTCGCCGGCCTCGAGGCCAAGCTCGCCGCTGCCGCCGGCCAGGCCAGGCGGGCCATCGTGGTGACCGACGGCATCTTCAGCATGCGCGGCGATCATGCCCCGCTGCCCCAGATCTTCGCGCTGGCGCGGCGGTTCGACGCGGAGTTCCCCGAGAACGTGCTGGTGGTCGTGGACGACTCGCACGGCGTCGGCTCCTTCGGCCACAGCGGGCGCGGCACCGAGGAGCAGACCGGCTCGGGGCCGGCCGACCTGCTGGTGGCGACCCTCGGCAAGGCCCTGGGGGTCAACGGCGGCTACGCGGTGGGCAGCCGCACCATCCTCCAATACCTGCGCGAGACGTCGCCGATGTACATCTACTCGAACCCGATCACGGTCGGCGAGGCGGCGGCGGCCCTGGCCGCGCTCGACCTTCTCGACAGTCCCGAGGGCCTCCGGCTGCTCGCGCACCTGCGCGCCATGACCGGGCGTTTCCAGCAGGGCCTCATCCACCTCGGCTACGAGACCATCCCCGGCGGCCACCCGGTGGTGCCGCTGATGGTGCGCGACACCGCCAGGACCAGAGCGCTGGTCGAGCACCTCAAGGCAAACGGCATTCTCGCGACCGGCCTTGCCTACCCCGTGGTGCCCCGCGGCGACGAGGAGATCCGCTTCCAGGTCAACGCCTCGCACACCCCCGCCGACATCGACGAGGTGCTGGCGGCGCTGGCCAGCTTCCCGGGCCGCTAAAGCTAACGAGGCTCCGCCTCAGACCGTCGAGCGGTGTTAAGGCCAGGCAGGTGAGAGTAGGCTCCGGCCGAGCCTAGCGAGCGACGGGAGACCGCCTCTCGACCATGGGCCGCATGGAGCGGCAGGGGGTCCGTTGGACCGTGGCCGACCGGAGCCGACGATGAGCGTAGCACGCACGGTGGCGGAGATCCTGGGTAAGCATGTGACCTTCGAGGTGGAGTCGGTGGACAGGCTCTACCTGAACCTGTATGTGCCGATTCTCCAGTGCGAGCGCAGCAGCTGGCGGATGGATTGAGCGCCTCGCGGATCGAGGCGTTGGATTCCTCCCGGCCTAGCGCACGCACCTAGTGCTGGATCTGGTCCGCCTCACGTGAGTCGGACGATCGCCGCTGTGGGTTTGATGACGGGCGCCGCGACTGGCGCACGCTGTGCGCATTGAGCCAAGCTTCGAGTTCCTCAGCCGACGTGAGGTGGACCGTGTGCTTTTCCGACCAGAGAGAGACAAACTGTTCATCGAGGATCCGACCGAGTTGGGAGGTCGGGTCGA
>DATKFK010000948.1:0-3545 GCA_035544375.1 Thermoanaerobaculia bacterium | reverse complement strand
CCAGGCTGGTCAGCGGCTTCTCGACGGAGCTCGGCCCAACTGACACCGAGGTCTTTGCCGCAACCAACTCGCGCAGCGCCTCGATGAGGGCTGCCAAACGCTCGCCGGGCACCAGGCACCCTGGGGCTCGATCGCGAGAGTCAGCCGCAGACGCGGCCGGAAGCGTCGTCACGGCTCAGCCATCCATGCGCAGAAGCGGGGGCGTAGATTGCCGGATGGGTAACGCGGATATACCGCACCAGGGTAGAGTCGGTGCGAGCGCAGGAGAGAATGAAGGCGGCGCCGGCAGGCGTGCTGCCTTGCTCCGCCCCGCTCGCAGGTGAACCCATATGATTTCAGTATCATGCATATCTAGCTATATTCTATGATCTTCTCATAAGAAGTCAATGCTATTAATGAGGAAGCGCTCCGGCCGCCTGGGCCGGCACCGTAGAAGGCGGCGCCTCCGCCGCGCGGCGCCGGCCGGACGCGCGGGCGCCCGACGAAGGCGACGCCAAGATCGACGGTGCCGCCGAAGCCCGGACCGGCGCTCGGCGCGGTGCCCCAGCCCAGGCCGGCGTAAGGAGCAAGGCTCAGATCATCGACCTTGCCGTGGAGCGTGCCGACCAGCGAGGCGGGCAGCTGCAGGCCGTCAGCTGGGCCGCGGCCGGGCGCGCACCGGCGGCGTGCGCCTCTCCCGCAAACCGGAAGCCGCGGGTCCGCCGTAGGAGCGGTAGTAGACTGTGTCGCCGGCGGCGCGAAGGCGCCGGCCGCGGTTGGTCACAGGCTGGGCTTTCATTCCATTACGTGCGACCCTGCGCGGTCGGGGTCCGGAAAGGTGCGGACTGCGATGCAGATAGCAATGATCGGGCTGGGCCGGATGGGCGGCAACATGGTGCGCCGCCTGCTGCGGGGCGGGCACCAGTGCGTGGTGTTCGACCGCAACCCTGAAGCGGTGGCGGAGCTGGTGAAGGAGGGCGCGGTGGGGGCGTCGTCGCTGCAGGACGTCGCCGCCAAGCTCGAGCAGCCGCGCACCGTCTGGCTGATGCTCCCCGCCGGCGAGATCACCGAGGGGACGGTCGGCGCGCTGGCCGGACACCTCGAGTCGGGCGACGCGGTGATCGACGGCGGCAACTCGTACTACAAGGACGACGTGCGCCGGGCCGGCGAGCTGGCCGGCAAGGGCATCCACTACCTCGACGCCGGCACCAGCGGCGGCATCTGGGGCCTCGAGCGCGGCTACTGCTTGATGATCGGCGGGCCGCGCGAGGCGGTGACCCGCCTCGATCCGGTCTGGCGGACGCTGGCCCCCGGCCAGGGCTCGATCCCGCCCTCGGCCGGCCGCGAAGGCAAGACGAGCACCGCAGCGGAGGGCTACCTGCACTGCGGCCCCGCCGGGGCCGGGCATTTCGTCAAGATGGTGCACAACGGCATCGAGTACGGCCTGATGCAGGCTTACGCCGAGGGCTTCGACATCCTCAAGAACGCGGTCTCGACCGAGCTGCCCGAAGGGCATCGCTTCGACCTCGACCTCGCCGACGTCGCGGAGCTTTGGCGCCGCGGCAGCGTGGTGTCGTCGTGGCTGCTCGACCTGTCTGCGCTGGCCCTCGCCGAGAGCCCCGACCTGGCGGGCTACACCGGCTTCGTTCACGATTCGGGCGAAGGGCGCTGGACGATCACCGCCGCGCTCGAGGAGGCGGTGCCGGCCGATGTGCTGGCGGCGTCGCTGTTCGCGCGCTTCCGCTCCCGCCAGGAGCACACCTTCGGCGAGAAGATGCTGTCTGCCATGCGGCAGAAGTTCGGCGGCCACCTGGAGCGGCCGGCGGGCGGCTGAACGCTGCCGGCCGGGCATTGCCGGCCGAGCGCTGCCGGCCGAGCGCTGCCGGCGGGCACTGCCGGCCGAACGCTGCCACGAGGAGATCCCATGTCGGAGTCAGCCATCCCGCAGCCCCCGGAGCACCCCAAGGTGGAGCGCAACCCGGCGCCGCCCTGCGTGCTG
The DNA here is from genome assembly GCA_035544375.1 of Thermoanaerobaculia bacterium. Lineage (GTDB taxonomy): Bacteria > Acidobacteriota > Thermoanaerobaculia > Multivoradales > UBA5704 > JASLEW01. Next base: position 1,567 of record DATKFK010000948.1, on the reverse strand, counting down.
GTGATCTTCGGCGCTTCCGGCGATCTCGCGAAGCGCAAGCTGATCCCCGCGCTCTACAACCTGGCGGCGGCCAGCTTCCTGCCTGACGAGTTCGCGGTGCTCGGCATCAGCCGTTCGCCGATGAGCGACGACGAGTTCCGCCGGAAGATGGTCGAGGACCTGCACACCTTCGAGACCGGCACGCTCGACCAGGAGCGGGTCGAGTGGCTGAAGCGCCGGCTGTCGTACGTGTCGGGCGACTTCGACCAGCCGGAGACCTTCGAGCGGCTGCGGACGACGCTCGCGGCGATCGACGAGCAGTGGGGGACGGGAGGCTCGTACCTGTTCTACCTGGCGGTGCCGCCCAGCCAGTTTGCCGCCATCATCCGGCGGCTCGGGGACGCCAGGCTGACCTGCGAGGAAGACGGCAAGTGGCGGCGGGTGGTGATCGAGAAACCGTTCGGCCACGACCTCGAGAGCGCCCGGCGCCTCAACCACGACATCCGCGAGGTGGTGGAAGAGACGCAGATCTACCGCATCGACCACTACCTCGGCAAGGAGACGGTGCAGAACATCCTCGCCTTTCGCTTCGCCAACGGCATCTTCGAGCCGATCTGGAACCGGCGCTACATCGACCACGTGCAGATCACCGTCGCCGAGACCGTCGGCGTCGAGTCGCGGGGCTCCTACTACGAGGAGGCCGGGGCGCTGCGCGACATGGTGCAGAACCACATGTTCCAGCTGCTGGCGCTCACCGCCATGGAGCCGCCGATCTCGTTCGCGCCGGACGTGGTGCGCGACGAACGGGTGAAGATCCTGCGCGCCGTGCGCACGCTGGCTCCCGAGGACGTGCTGCGCGAAACGGTGCGCGGCCAGTACGGCCCCGGCGCGGTGAACGGCAAGCCGGCGCCGGCCTATCGCGCCGAAAAGGGCGTCTCGCCGAGCTCGAACGTCGAGACCTACGTGGCGCTCAAGCTGTACGTCGACAACTGGCGCTGGGCGGACGTGCCCTTCTACCTGCGCACCGGCAAGCGGCTGCCGCGCCGCGTCACCGAGGTGGCGATCCAGTTCAAGCGCGCGCCGTTCATCCTGTTCCGCGAGACGCCGGTCGAGCAGCTGGAACCCAACATCCTGGTGCTGCACATCCAGCCGGACGAGGGGATCTCGCTGTCGTTCGAGGGCAAGGTGCCGGGGCCGGTGATGCGGCTCGGCCAGGTGCGCATGCACTTCCAGTACTCCGACTACTTCGGCAGCCGGCCCGAGACCGGCTACGAGACACTGCTCTACGATTGCATGGCCGGCGACTCGACGCTGTTCCAGCGCAGCGACCTGGTGGAAGTGGGATGGTCGCTGGTGATGCCGATCATCGACGTGTGGTCGGCGCTCGCGCCGCGCAACTTCCCCAACTACGCGGCCAACTCCTGGGGACCGCGAGCGGCGGACGATCTCATCCAGGCGGATGGGCGGCGGTGGAAGAACAACGGCTGAGCGGCGGCGGCCGCGGGGAAGTGCGCATCGTCGCCGACGCCGAGGAGCTGACGCGCGCGGCGGCCGGCGAGGTGGCCGCGACGCTGGCGCGCGCCGCCGT
>DATKFK010000947.1:0-4339 GCA_035544375.1 Thermoanaerobaculia bacterium | reverse complement strand
CGATCTTCTTCTTGTCGCCACGGCTGGTCGCGACCTTGCCGGGCATGCGCGCCAGGTCCCTGTATCTCGTGAGAAGCCGTGCGGTGTCGGCGCGTTCGACGGTGGCGAGGTCCCAGTCGATCGCGAGGCGGTCGCGTGCCTGCTTCGCGGTCCAGAACCTGTCGGCCACGACCGCCACCCCGGTGCCGCGGATGAGCGGGATGGCGAACACGTCGTGGACGCCAGAGATGCGGCGCGCCTCGTTGTCCTCGAAGCCCTTCACGCCGGCCCCGAACACGGGCGGGCGTGCGACCACGGCCGTCTTCATGCCGGGGAGATCGAGGTCGAGGCCGAACCTGAGCGAGCCGTCGCACTTGGAACGACTGTCGAGCCGCCGGACCCTGCGGCCGACAAGACGGAACCGTGAAGGATCCTTGAGCGACACCGTGGCTGGCACCGCTTGCTTCGCCGCCGCTTCCGCCAGCTCGGCGTAGCGGGCGGCCTGACCGCCGGGACCGTGGACAACGCTGGCCTCGGTGCGGCACTGCTCGGGGGACACGTTCCACCGCTGGGCGGCGGCCGCCACCAACACGGCGCGCGCCCTGGCGCCCAGCTCGCGGTACTGCTGGAACGAGTTGGCGATGGAGAGCGAGCTTCCCACCATCTGGAGGGCGTAGATCGGGTCTTTGTACACGTCAGCCGCCGGCGCCAGCTCAGCGATCACCTGCGACCAGTCGGCGTCCATCTCCTCGGCGAGGAGCATCGGCAGAGCGGTTTGGATTCCTTGACCGAACTCCAGCCGATTCACCTGGATCACGATCTTGCCGTCGGGCCGAATCTCGACGAACGCGTTCGGCGGGTAGACCTTCGACTGCGAACCCGCTGCATTGGCCTCTTGCGCCAGCAGCGGGAGATCGAGATGGAGCGAGACCATCAGGCCGCCGGCCAACGTCGCGGAGACACGCACGAAGGTGCGCCGATCGAGCAGGAGCTGGTTCGCTGCACTGGTCGCTGCGCTCATCGCTTTTTGTGCTCCTCGAGCTGCTGCGACGCGCTCCTGATCGCCGCGCGGATGCGGACGTAGGTCGCACAGCGGCAGAGATTGCCACCCATCGACTCCTCGATGTCGGAGTCGGCTGGCTTTGGCATAGCCTTCAGCAACGCGACCGTGCTCATGATCTGGCCGCTCTGGCAATACCCGCACTGCACGACGTCGTGTTCGACCCAAGCGTCCTGCACGACGCGGCCGACGGGATCCTCGGCCATGGCCTCGATGGTGAGGATCGGACGAGCGGCGACGAGCGAGATTGGCACCACGCAGGAGCGCGTGGCGATGCCGTCGAGATGCACCGTGCAGGCGCCGCAGGCCGCGATTCCGCAGCCGTACTTGGTGCCCGTCATCTTCAGCTCTTCGCGCAGAACCCAGAGCAGCGGAGTGGCGGGATCGACCGCCACCACTTTGGGCTGACCGTTTACAATGAGTCGGAAGCTTGCCATGACGACCTTCGGGTCAGCGTCCCGGGGGACAGGGCATTCCCGCATCGACCCACGTGCGCGTGGCGGCGACGAAATCGTCATGCGTGAGCGGGGGCAGAGTCCGCGGCGTGCCGTCGATCCCGTGGCCGGGCTGGAAAGCCCAACGAACGAGAGGCTCTTCTTCGTGGTGCTTCACGAGAGCAGGGCCGTCGAGACCGTGGTTCTTCGACCGATCGGTGATGGCCCGGCAGACCTCGGCGCTGGGCAGGACTCTTTCGCCCGCGTCCTGCCACTTCATCGACAACGGCGCCAGGTGCCAGCCACGTCCGCCCGGGACGCCGGTGCTGTCGGCGTTGGACTCCTGATGACAGGTCACGCATTGGAGCGCAGGAACACCCTTGCCCTCGGGCCCGCGCACCACGTTGGCGAAATGGCGATGCCGGTCGTCTCCTTGCTGCGGATAGCCTGTTGCGGTGTGGCAGTTGATGCAGCGGGGAGAGGTCAGAACGGAGTAGACTTGATGCCACGCGGCGAGACCAGCCGCGGAATCCGGAGCGGCGGACACGTGGCCGACGGCCTCTCGCGCCGGGTCGGGGGAACTCGAGCCGGCCCGCGCCCCGCAAGCGATCAGAGCCAGCGAGGCTGCCCGGAGTGTCCTGCCCAAACCCATGCGTGACCCTCCTTCCTATTGCTCTCCCGCCCATGGAACGCTATGGATTCCGCCGTCGACCTGTCCAATACACCGTCGTTATCGAAGCAATATCCGGAGCCGATCGATATGGAACTAAGGCACCTGCGCTATTTCGTGGCCGTCGGGGAGGACGAGCACTACGGACGCGCCGCCCAACGGCTGCGGGTGGCCCAACCCGCACTGTCCAGTCAGATCCAGGACCTGGAACGTGAGATCGGAGTTCAACTGTTCGACCGCTTGCCGCGTGGCGTTCGCTTGAGCGCAGCCGGGAAGGTGTTCCTGGAGGACTGCCGGCGGATTCTCAAAGACGTCAACGAGGCCGCGATCCGCGCTGAACGTGCGGCGCGCGGAATCATCGGGACGCTGCGGGTGGGTTTCACGGAGAGCGCGTCGTGGCATGGCGTCGTTCCCGACTCGCTGCGGGAATTCCGCCGCACGCATCCGGAGGTGGACCTTCAGCTCAGCTCGCTGATCTCGCAGGAGCAGATCGAGGCAGTCCGTTCAGGCCGGCTGGACACCGCCTTCGTCTACGTGCCGACAGCTGATCCCCAAATCGCGGAAATCGTCGTCGAATCCCATCACGTCGTACTCGCCGTTCCCCGGCTTCACCCCGTGTCGAGGTTGAAGAAGCTCCGCTTGCGCGACCTGGTCGAGACCGACTTCGTATGGTTTCCGCGGCGCCACCATCCCGCGAACTACGATCGCCTCCTGCAAGCGTGTTCTCGTGGCGGTCTGACCAACCCACGCATCGTGCAGCAGGCAGTGGATCAGGCCACGATGCTGAGCCTCGTTTCGTGCGGGCTGGGAGTCGCGTTCGTCGCCGACGCCACGCGCTGGCGCTGCCCGGAGGAGGTCGTGCTGCGGAAGGTCGACGACCTGCGGCTGCCGCTCACGGTCTCCTGCATCTGGAGGAAGGACAACAGGTCGCCGCTGCTAGCCAGGTTTCTGGAAGGCGCGCGGCAACTCGCCGGAACCCGGAAACGGAGGGAAATCGGGGGACCCTGGTCCGGGACCAAGGCCCTCCGTGTAGCCAAGTCCCTGCAGGATGCTCGCTAAACCATTGATTCCATTGGTGGAGGTGCTAGGATTCGAACCTAGGTAGGGCGTTGCCCGGCAGATTTACAGTCTGCTGCCATTGTCCACTCGGCCACACCTCCGATGGGTCTTGCAAAGAGATCGCCGGGGACCTGGCGGATGCTCCTGCCGGCAGCTGGCGCGCCGGCGTCCCCGGGGGAGCGCAGGCAGTATACGCACAACCAACCCACTGCCTCAAGGCTCCACGGAGTTCCTCGGCCTCACCCGCCCCACCACCCTCCGCTCCTCCCGCTCCCCTCTCGCCCAACCCGCCGCCATCGGGCACCGGGTCCTCTCCCTGCGCTCCCTCTGCGCTCCCTCTGCACTCCCTGGCGCTCCCTCTCCTTGCCCCTCCCCTCCTGCCCCACCCCCTCTCCTGTAAGATCGCGCGCGGCTTCCCGCTTGGACCTCTGCGGAGGATGGCGATTGCGATTCCGGACGCTCCCTATCTTCCTGGGCTTCTTCGTCATGGGCTTCGTGGATGCCGTCGGCACCCTGGTCGGGTTCGCGGAAAAGGAGTTCCACCTCAGCGGCGCGCAGGCGGGGCTGCTGCCGTTCTTCGGCTTCATCGCCTTTGCCCTGTTCTCGGTGCCCGCCGGGGTGGTCGCCGATCGCCGGGGCAAGAAGTTGCTGCTGGCCGCCTCCCTGGCGGTCGTGCTTGCCGGACAGCTGATCCCCACCTTCACGGTCGCGCGCTACGAGCTGCTGCTCGGCGCCATCTTCCTGATCGGAGTGGGCATGGCCGCGCTGCAGGTGGCCGGCAACCCGATCATGCGCGACGTCAGCGCCCCGGGACGCTATGCCCGAAACCTCACCTTCGCCCAGTTCATCAAGAGCCTGGGGTCGATCTCCGGCCCCTACCTGACGGCGCAGCTGATCGCCCTCGGCTTCGCCTGGTACCACGTCTTTCCGGTCTTCGCGGCAGTGACCCTGCTCACCCTCCTGCTGGTGGCGGCCCTCCCGGTTCCGGAGACCCGCGGCGACATGGTCCCGGCCAGCGTCGGCAGCAGCTTCGCCCTGCTGGCGGAGCCGCCGGTGGCGCTCGCGGTTCTCGGCATCTTCCTCTACGTCGGCGCGGAGGTGGGGCTCAACTCCTGGCTCGCCACCCTGCTGGCCCGC
>DATKFK010000946.1:0-2424 GCA_035544375.1 Thermoanaerobaculia bacterium | reverse complement strand
GACCGCAACAATTCAACGATGCGCGCCGGTGTGTCCCGCCGGCGAAACAGCAGGCCGTTCGCGCTGTGAAAGCCGTTCTCCCAGCCGGCGGACGCGCCGCCGCGGGCGAAGGTGACGCCGTAGAGCTCGGCCGCGGCCGTCGCGCAGCGGTTGCAGCGCAAGGGCGCCGGCGGCAGCAGCAACGCCATGGAGCGGACTGTGGGCAAGCCCACGCGCGAAGAGCAAAGCGACTCATACCGCTTCCTCGACACGCGGACGAAACAGTGCCACTCGGTCGCCAGGAACGGGCGCTCGCGGGCCTCGGCGCAGAACCGGGTGACGACGTCGTGTTCGGCGTGGAACGGCTGACGCCGCTCGACCCGCCGCCCCCCGAGGAGCGACGGATCGGCAAGATCGCCGCCTACGTGGGCCTGGTCGAGGCGGGGCGCATGCGGGCTCGCCTGCGGCGCATCGGGCGCGGCCGGCGAGCGGCGGCGGCGCGGGAGGTGGCCGAGGGCCAGTGGGAGGAGCTGCGCCAGCACGGCCCGGCGCGCCAGCGGGCGCTGGTCGAGGCCCGGGCCGAGCTGCGTTGCCCATGGCGTGACTTTTTTGTCCGGGGCGTGCGCCGGTCCGGCGAGGGGCGAGGCGCCGGCTCGTTTCCGCCCGGCTGGTTCACCGTGAGGATGTAAGGAGACACTGCGAACCCATGGCCAAGAGCATCCCGCCGCCCCTGGGCCTGGCGCTCAGCATCCTGCGGCAGGCCCGCAGCCAGGCGCCGACTGGTCCGGTCGTGGGGCAGCTGCGGAGATCGAGCAGCGCCACGGGCAAGCCGGCCAGCAGGCCGGCGACGTAGAGGATGGTCAGGTCCACCTCGTCGGCGCCGTAGTGCATCAGGCCCACCGGCGATCCTCTACCTGGACGAGGGGAGGACCCTCGACGTGGCGATCCTGGCGGCCGAGATGGCCTGGATCTTCAACGCCCGTGGGGTGCACCGCGAGACGCTCGCTGCACTGCAGCTGTTCCGCGAGGCGGCCGAGCGCGAGACCCTGACCGTGGAGCTGGTGCGCCGGCGCCGCGCTCACCTGGAACGCGCACCGGGTGATCGCTTCGCGCTCCAGCCTCCGCGAAGAGCGCGCAGGCCGAGGCGCCGGCAGGGCGAGCCTGTGCACGGCGAGGGCTAGCGACGGCCAGCCGCCCCGGCCGATGCGCGACCCTGGTGGCGAGCGTGCTCAGGGACAGTAGCGCACGCAGGTCCCCGTGCCTTTGGGACAAGTGCTGCCGCGGGCGGAGCCACCAGAAACTCCAGTGCCCATGAGAATGAAAAACTCACATCTTAGACAATGCCAGTTTGCCTTGTGTGCGGGGCGATGGGAAGGGGCAGGCGTGCCACAGGTCCGGACGGCCGGCGGGCCGCCGAATGTCTCGCCCGACGCGGACCGGCGGACCGGCACCGAGCTGAGCCTGCTACTCGGGAGCCCTCGACATCCCCATCGATAGGAGTGACGGCGCAAGCCGCGCTCGTCGGCCAGCACCGTAGCGGCGGGGATTGCGGGCGGCCCGCGACCGCCGAGACGGTGGACGGCGGGTGCCGGCACCTCCCCTACACCGTGACCCTCGGTGGCGTCTCCTACGGCGGGTTCAAGCGCATGGTGCCCGGGATCTCCAGGTCGCCCCCTCTTCGACGAGAGTGCCGGAAGCGTCACGATCCTCTCGGGCGGCGCGTGGCACGGTCGGCAGCGCGAGCCCGGCCCATTCGGCACTCGCAAGGCCATCCGTCTGGAGCCTTGGCGCCACCTTCCTAGACGAAAAACGAATGCTAAACGTAGAAATACGATAGGAGGTGTTCCCTAATGAGAAGCCCTGGCAGCGCTCCTGCCTTCGCTCTGATGATCGCCCTTTCGACGGTGTCGGTCGCCGGAGCGGATGCGCAGCCCCATGCGGCCGAGTTCACCCCGGTCGCGGTCCTCTCCGTACCGCCGCTCAACATCCCAGGGCCGCCGTCCCAAGGGGTTCCCCCATCGCCCCAGGCAGAGTCAGAAACCCACTACGCGGGTTCGGAAGCGGAACATGAAGAGCTCCAGCGGCTCGCTGCCTCTGACCCGACCGTCCCGCCAGCGGGACAGGTCTTGGCAAGCGCCGTGGGCTCCTCGCTCGCCGGCGCTGCGTCGGTCACCACCACGTTCCCTGGTCTCAACTATCCAGCATCGCTCGGGGCTCCGCCAGACACGACGCTGGCGAAAAGCGGCTCCCGTGTCTTGGAGGCCACGAACAGCAGCGTGCGCCTCTTCAACACCTCCGGAGGCGTGCTTGCGACGACCTCCACCGCTTCGCTCTTCGGAGTATCGACGGGCATGACCGACCCGAAGGTGTTTTACGACTCCAACTCCGCTTATCCTCGTTTCATCTTGCTGGTTGCAGACTCACACTCGCCGACGAATTCCTTTA
>DATKFK010000945.1:0-2249 GCA_035544375.1 Thermoanaerobaculia bacterium | reverse complement strand
GCCTGCATGGCGGCGCCCAGGCATTGTCCTTCAAGATCACACAAAGAACACGAAAGAAGCGAAGAGCACGAAGGCGCTAGTTCGGAGGCGAAGCCGCCCTTGGTGAGCTTTGCTTCCTTCGTGTTCTTCGTGTGACCCTTCGACTGCGCCTGCGGCGCTCAGTTACTCACCGGCTAGCTGTCGTTTCCAAGAAGGTTGTTCACGCGCTGCCAAGGTGTGAGTCCGCCGATGCCGGTGTGGGGACGGCTGAGGTTGTAGCTGTCGATCCAGGGTCTGATGGCTTGGGTGCGCTGGTCTGAGGTTTCGTAGGCTCTGGCGTAGGCCCATTCTCTGAGGCTGGTCTGGATGAAGCGCTCGGCCTTGCCATTGGTCCTGGGCGTGTAAGGTCGGGTGCGGACGTGGCGCAGGCCAGCTGCTCGTAGGGCGTTGGCGAAGCGCTTGGAGCGATAGGCCGAGCCGTTGTCGGTCATCACCCGCTCGACCTTCACGCCGAGACGGCCGTACCAGGCCAGCGCCCGCTCCAGGAAGCCGGTGGCGTCGTCCTGGCCCAGGCTCGGCAGGATCTCGGTGTAGGCGAGCCGCGAGGCGTCATCGATGGCCACGTGCAGATGTTCCAGGCCGATGCCGCGGGCGCGGTGCTGACCCTCGCGATAGCCGGTGATGCGGTGGCCGACCCCGTCGATCTTTGCCGAGGCTCTTGATGTCGATGTGGATCAGCTCGCCCGGCGCGGCGCGCTCGTAGCGGACCACGGCCGGCTTCGGATCGAGGTTGGCGAGCTTGCCCAGCCCCAGTCGCCTGAGCACTGCGCTCACCGTCGAGCGGGCCATCCCCAGCGCGCGGGCGATCGCCGGCCCGCTCAGCCGATCGAGCCGCAGCGCCCTGACCCGATCGATCTGCTCGGCCGGCGTCCTGCGCGGAGATCGCCGCGGCGCCGAGCTGCGATCGCAAAGTCTTCGCTCGCCGCCGCGCCGATCCCGTTGCAGCCACTTGTGCGCCGTCCGGCGCGACACACCCGCCGCTTCCGCCGCCGACCGCACTGTCCAGCCTTGCTTCACGCGCCTCACAAGCAGCGCTCGACCCGACACCGTCAGGCGGGCATTCTTGTGTACGTTCATCCGGGGAGCTCCGGGCTCAGGGTTGGTGCTTCGCAACCCCAGCTTCTCAGCCCCTCCTCGGGTGAACAACCTTCATAGCTTCGACAGCTAGCTCTCAAGTATCCCTCGCCCCACCGCAGAGTGGGGAGAGGTGGGCCGAGCGCGCAGCGGTCGGACCGGTGAGGGGCGCTTGTCGCCGAAGGCGGCAAGCCGGCGAAGCCGCAGACGCGCTACGCGCCTCGCCTTTGGCTCGCCCCTCACCCGGTCGGACGCTTCGCGTCCGCTCGACCTCTCCCCGCTTTGCGGGGCGAGGGCTACTGCAAGCGGGTTATGCCGCCCGCAGCAGGCTCGCCGCTTCCAGCGCGCCGCTAACCGCTTTGGCGCGTTGCTCGGGGCCGATCTGGATGCCGTCGGCGGCGATGAACTCCAGGTCGGTGACGCCGATGAACCCGAACACGGTCTTCAGGTAGCTCTCGACGTGCTCGGCGGCGGCGTTGGCCTCGCCGTAGAACCCGCCGCGGGAGATGGCGACGATCACCCGCTTGTTCCCCGCCAGGCCCTCGGGGCCGCTCGCCGTGTAGCGGAAGGTCTGGCCGGCGATCAGGATGCGGTCGATCCAGGCCTTCAGCTGGCTCGGCAGGGTGAAGTTGTACATCGGGGCGCCGATCACCACGACGTCGGCGGCGATGAACTCCAGGTCGGTGACGCCGATGAAGCCGAACACGGTCTTCAGGTAGCTCTCGACGTGCTCGGCGGCGGCGTTGGCCTCGCCGTAGAAGCCGCCGCGCGAGATGGCGACGATCACCCGCTTGTTTCCGGCCAGGCCCTCGGGGCCGCTCGCCGTGTAGCGAAAGGTCTGGCCGGCGATCAGGATGCGGTCGATCCAGGCCTTCAGCTGGCTCGGCAGGGTGAAGTTGTACATCGGCGCGCCGATCACCACGACGTCGGCGGCCAGGAACTCGGCGAGCGCGGCTTGGGCATCGGCATGTTCCTTCTGGATTTGGTCCGGAACGTCGGCGCCCTGGCCGGCGGCCAGGTGCAGGCCGGTGAGATGCGGCAGCGGCGCCGCCACCAGATCCCGGTAGACGACCGTGAGATCGGGGTTGGCGGCCTTCAGGCGCGCCACGACGGCGCCGGAAACCTGGCGGCTGACC
>DATKFK010000944.1:0-2990 GCA_035544375.1 Thermoanaerobaculia bacterium | reverse complement strand
GCGTAGGCGCCGAGGACCACGGCCTTGACCCGCGCGAGGACCTCTCGGAACTCGGGGTCGCCCGCCAGCTTGGAGCGGAACAGCAGGGTGTTGGCAAAGAAGCCCACCAGGTTCTCGCATTCGGCCCGGTTGCGGTAGCTGATGGGGGCGCTGACCACGAAGTCGTCCTGCCGGGAGTAGTGGCGAACGAGGCATTGGAAAGCCGCCAGCAGCACCATGAAGAGAGTCGATCCTTCTGCTTCGCGCAGCAGGCCGGCAATGCCCGCGACGGTCGCCGGCGCCAAGGCGAACAACCGCCGGGCACCGGCGAAGCGCTGCGCCGGCGGGCGCGGGCGATCGACCGGAAAGTCGACGAAGGTCGGCACGCCGGCCAGCGCCTGGCGCCAATAGGCGCGCTGCCGCTCCAGCTCGCCGGCCTGCGCCGCGCCGCGCTGCCAGACGGCGAAGTCCCGATACTGGATCGGCAGCTCGGGGAGCGGCGGCAGCGTCCAGCCGCGGGCAGTGAGGTAGGCGAAGGCCAGATCGCGGACGAGAATGATGAACGACCAGCCGTCGGCAACGATGTGATGGACGACGAGGGCGAGGACGTGCTCTTCCTCGTCGAGCCGCAGGAGCAGCGAGCGCATCAAGGGCCAGCGGCTGAGCGCGAAAGCCTGCCGCGAGCTCGCCGCCACCAGCAGCTTCGCCTCGCCCTCGCGGCGCTCGGCGGGCAGCGCCCGCAAGTCCACGCCGGGCAGCGGCAGCGGGCGCACCGGTTCGATCCTCTGCCGCGGCCCGCTCGCGCTCTCGACGAAGACCACCCGCAGGCTCTCCTGGCGCCGCGGCAGCTCGTCCAAAGCACGGCGCAGCGCCCGCCGGTCGAGCTTGCCGCGCATCCGGATCGCGTAGGACAGGTTGTAGGCGGAGCTCTCCGCGGCCTCGAGCTGCTCCACGAACCACAGCCGCTGCTGCGAGAACGAGAGTGGGAACTCCGTGGCCGTGCCGCGATGGGCCGGGATCTCCCCGCCGCCGCCTTTGCCGAGCTCGCCGAGGCGCAGCTCGAGCAGGGCGCGCTGCTTGCCCGAGAGGCCCAAGATGCGCTGCCGGAAGTCGCTCATGTCGCGTTGGCGGCCGCGCTCAGCGGCCGCCTGCCTCCTGCAATTGCCGGTCGAGGGCGTCTTCCGGCAGTGCCTCGATCTGCGCCAGCAGGTCCGCGGCCTGCTGCTGCTCGGCCTGCAGCAGCAGCCGCTCGGTGACGGCGATCGCCAGCCCTTCGACGGTCGGGGTCTCGAAGACCTGGCCGAGCGGTACCGCCACGAACGCGGAACGGACCCGCGCCAGCAGCTGCATGACCAGCAGCGAATGGCCGCCGAGCTCGAAGAAATGATCCTGGATGCCCACCCGGGGAACGCGCAGGAGCTGCATATAGATCTCGCACAGCTTCTCCTCGACGGGCGTTTGCGGTGCCACGTACTCGCGGGTGAGCCGCCCGCCTCCCGCGGCGGGATCGGGCAGCGCGCGGCGATCCACATTGCCGCTCAGCGTGCGCGGGAGCTGCTCGACCGCCACGAAGGCCGAGGGCACGGCCGAAGGCGGCAGGTGCTCGAGCAGCAGCTCGCTCAGCAGCTCGGTCGAGATTTTCTCGGTCAGCACGACATAGGCGCAGAGGAACTTGTTGCCGTGGATGTCCAGGCGGTCCTCGACCGCCGCGTCGACCACCGCGGGATGGCCACGCAGCAGGTCCTCGATGGCTCCGATCTCGACCCTCACCCCGCGCACCTTGACTTGCTGGTCGCGCCGGCCCACGAACTCGAAGTCACCGTTCTCGCGCAGCCGCCCGAGGTCACCGGTCTTGTAGACGACGTCGCCGGCGAGGTCGCTGAAGGGGTTCTGCACGAAGCGGTCGGCGGTCAGCTCGGGGGCATTCAGATAGCCGAGGGTGCGGTAGGGAGTGCGGATGTAGATCTCGCCCAGCTTGCCGGGCGGACAGACCTTGCCCTTCTCGTCGACGACCACGGCGAGCGCCCCGGGCATGGGTTTGCCGATCGAGATCGCCCTTTCGCCGGCGTCCTCCGGCCTGATGAAGTAAGAGAACTTGGTGAGCGTGGTCTCGGTCGGGCCGTACAGGTTGACGAGCTGGATGCGTTCGCCGAAGACCTTGCACCACCGCCGCACGTCGGCGGGCAGCACCGGCTCGCCGGCGAGCAGCACATGGCGCAGCGCCGGCAGGCGCGTGGGCTCGAGGTCCTGACTCAGGATGGAGCGGAAGAGCGACGGCGTGCAATGCATCAGCGTGACGGCCTCGCGCTCGATCCACTCCACCAGCCGGGCGCCGTCCAGGATCATCTCCCGCTCGCTCGCGACCACCAGGGTGCCGCCGGCGGCGAGCGCCGCGAAGGCTTCGTGAAGGAAGCCGTCGAAGGCGAACGAGGTCAGCTGGCAGATGCGGCTGTCCTCGCTCACGCCGAAGGTCTCGAGGTGCCACTGCACGAAGTGATCGATCGCCTTGAAGCGCCCGGCGATCGCCTTCGGCCGGCCGGTCGAGCCGGAGGTGAAGTAGACGTAGCAGAGACCGTCGGGATCGCGCGCGATGCCGGGAGGCTCCGGCACGGGATGCGCCGCCGGGCGGCCCTGCAGCCAGGCGCCCGCGAGCGGCACGACGGTGGCCGCCATGCCCGCCGCCGCGAGCCGCAGCGCCAGCTCGGCGCTGACCTTCTCGTCGGCCAGCCAGCACCGCGGGCTCACCTCGGCGACGGCCGACTCCAGGCGCGCCGCCGGGAACTGGGCGTCGAAGGGCACGAAGGCGCAGCCGGCCTTGAGCACGCCGAGCATCGACGCCACGACGTCGGCGGTCATGGCCCCGAGGATCGCGACCAGCGAGCCTGGCGCGAGCCCCTGGCCGAGAAGCGTGGCGGCGATCTCGTTGGCGCGCTCTTCGAGCTGCCGGTAGGTGACGTGCTGGTCTTCCCAGGCGATCGCCGGATGCGCCGCCCGGCGCCGCGCGGTTCGCC
>DATKFK010000943.1:0-5309 GCA_035544375.1 Thermoanaerobaculia bacterium | reverse complement strand
AGGAACGGCGGCGCCTTGCGGCCTGCGGCAAGCGGTGCGGCGCGGGCCTTCTCGGGGGCTGTGCCACGCTAGGGTGCCGCCGCGCGCCCGCTCGGGGCCGCGCCGTCGCCGGGCCCGAGATAGGTCTCGAACCACCGGACGATGGCGGCCGTCGCGCGGATGCGGTTGGCGATCTTGCGGAAGCCGTGTCCTTCGTCCGGGAACAGCACGAGCTGGACGGGGACGCCGCGCCGCTCGAGCGCCTGCACCACCTGCTGGGCCTCGATCACCGGCACGTTGGTGTCGTTGGCGCCATGCAACACCAGTGTCGGCGCGCGCACGCGGTCGAGCTTGTGGATCGGCGACAGCGCCCGCAGCATCTCCCGCTGCTTGTCGGGGTCGCCGTACTTCACCTTGGAGATCGCCGCCATCCAGGGCTCGGTGTGAGCGAAGAAGGTCTCGAAGTTGACGATGCCGTAGAGATCGGCGCCGGCCGCAAACAGCTCCGGGAACTCGGTCAACCCGGCCATGGTCATGTAGCCGCCGTAGGAGCCGCCGGCGATGCCGATCCGCCGTGGATCGGCGATGCCATCGCGCACCAGGTACTCCACCGCGGCGCGGATGTCGCGCACCGCGCCGGCGCGCAACGCGCCGTTGTCCAGGTTCTCGAAGCGCTTGCCGAAGCCGGACGAGCCGCGGACGTTGGGGGCGAAGACGCCGATGCCGCGCGCCAGCAGCGCCTGGTAGAGCGAGTCGAAGTGCGGGCGCTCCTGGGCCTCGGGACCGCCATGGAACGCAACCACCACCGGTCCCGGCGCCGGCGGCCACGGAGGACCCGATGGACCCTGCTGTCCCGGCTGTCCCGGCACCCGCGCCGGGCGATAGAGCCAGCCCGACAGCTCCAAGCCGTCGAGGGCCGGGAAATGCACCAGCTGCGGCGCGACCAGCGCGCCGAGATCGATGCCGTCGTGGGCCGAATGCGTGACCTGGCGAAGCCGGCCGGTGGCGCGATCCACCACCCACACGTCCGACGGCAGGCGCGAGCCCTGGATGGTGAGCGCCAGCAGGCGGCCGTTCCGGGAGAAGGCCATGTCGCGCACGAGCTCGCCGGGCAGCGCCGGGCCGGGCTCCTGGCGGAGCGTGTCGAGATCGAGGAAGCTCAGCTGCGAGCTGCCCGCGGCATTCCACAGCAGGGCGGCGGTGTGGCCGTCCTCGGTCAGCCTGAAGTCCTCGAGCTCGGCGTCGCCGCGCGCCGCGAGCACCTCGATCCCGCCGCCGGCCCTGCCGGGCGCCGCGACGACCGGCACTTCCCCCGGTCGCGGGCGGCCCAAGCGGATGCGCGCCAGCGCCGAGAGGTCGCGGTCCTCGTTCGAGGCCAGGTAGACCGTCATGCCGTCGGGCGCGAACACCGGGGACCCAAACCTCGCCGGTGGCTGGTGAGGAGTGAGCAGCGCCTCGCGGCCGGACTGCAGGTCGACGATCGAGACGTCCTCGTCGCTGCGTTGCCTGACCCGCTGGATCAAGCCGAAGCGCCCGTCGCGGCTGACGTCCGACAGCTGGGCGGTGCCACCGCCGGACGCGACCCGCCGCCAGACGCCGGTCCCCATCTCGTAGGTGAAAGGATCGATCGAGGCGGCATCGGTCCGGTTGGACGACAGCAGCAGCAGGCGGCCGTCATGGCTGAAGCCGTCCAGGAGGTTGCTCGCCTTGCCGTCGGTCCCCGCGGCGGTGACACGGGAAAGCTGCTGGCCGTCGGTCCGCACCAGGTAGATCTGGGAGTTCATGCCGCCTCCAGGAGCCAGGCTGAACGCCAGGAACCGCCCGTCGGGCGACCATGCGACCGTGCCGACCTGATCGTCGAGGCTCGTCACCCGCTCCGGCCGCACGCCGTCGGAGGCCACCTTCCACACCTGCGGCACGCCGCTCTGGTTCGAGACGAAGGCGAGGCTCAGGCCGTCGGGCGAGAAGCTCGGCGACCAGCAGCCGCCGATGCGGGCCATCCGCGCCACCTCGGCATCCAGGGCGCCGGCTGCCGGCACGGCCTCACCTGGGCCTGGCACGGCCGGCGTCGTGGGTACGGCCGGCGTCGTGGGTACGGCCGGCGTCGTGGGCGCGGCCGGCGTCGTGAGCGCGGCCGGAGCGCCGGGATTGGCCGGCGCGGCGGGCGCGGCGTTCAGGGCCTGAAGGGCGAGCGACGACAGCAGCGCGGCGAGCGCCACCGGCACGGCTGCGAGCGCCGGGTGCCGGGGGAAGGAGGCGCGGCGCCGAAACGATGCAGCGCCACGCGGCGGCGGTTGGATGGCGGAACGCGGCGAAACGGACATGGCGGGCTCCTGCGGGAAACGCCGCGAGGGCAACGAACCGCGCGTAGTGTATTACGCCAGGGATCTCAGCGCCCGCCCCGCCGCGGCCCAAGCGGCACCCCCAGGGAGCGCGGCGGGCGGGCGTGACCGATGAAGCCCGCCAGCACCACCAGCGTCAGCACGTAGGGGATCGTCTGGACGAGCTGCGCCGGCACCCCGGCCGTTCCCTGCATCCGGATCGCCACGGCCTCGGCGAGCCCGAACAGCAGGCAGGCGAACATCGTCGGGAACGGCCGCCACCTGCCGAAGACCAGGGCCGCCAGCGCGATGAACCCGCGGCCGGCGGTCATGTTGCGGGTGAACTGCGAGGCCTGGCCGATCGCCAGGTAGGCGCCGCCCGCCGCCGCCAGCGCTCCCGACGCCATCACCGCCGCGAAACGGATGCGCGCGACCGACAGGCCGGCGCTCGCCACGGCCTCCGGGTTCTCGCCGGCGGCGCGCAGGCGCAGCCCGAAGCGGGTGCGCTCGAGGACGTACCAGGTGAGCGGCACCAGCAGGGCGGCCAGCACGACCGGCGCCCGCGGCAAAAGCTCGCCGCGCGGCAGCTGCGGCGTCTCGCTCGTCGAGGCGAAGAGCACGCCGGAGAGCAGCGGCGGCAGGCCCTGGAACAGGACGTTGACGGCCGCGCCGCTGACCACCTGGTCGGCGCCGAAACGGATCGCGGCGGTGGCGTGGACCAGTGCCACGGCCGTGCCGGCGCCGGCCGCCGCGAGCAGCCCGAGCCAGGGCTGGTGGGCGAAGTGGGTGACGGTGGCGGCGGTGAAGGCGCCGGCGAGCATCAACCCTTCGAGCGCGATGTTGACGACTCCCGAGCGCTCCGCGTACAGGCCGCCGAGCGCCGCGAGCAGCAGCGGCGTCGTCATCCGCACGGCCGACGCGGCGAGGAAGCCGGCCGTCTGGACGCTCATGCCGTTCATGGATTGGCGCTCCGCGGCAGGCGCTGGGCGCGGCTCCGCCTGTCGCCTGTCGCGGCACTCCCCGCTCGTCGGGCGGCGACGAACAGGATCGCCAGCCCCTGCAGCACCAGCACCAGGTCGCGCGAGACGTGCTCGGAGAAGATGCCGACGAACAGGCCGCCGCGCGCCAGGGCGCCCAGCAGCAGCGCGGCGAGCGCCACGCCGGCCGGATGGTTGCGGCCCAGCAGGGCGACGGCGATGCCGGTGAAGCCGTAGCCGCCCGAGAAGCCGTCGTAGTAGCGGTAGCGGTAGCCCAGCACCTCGTTGATCCCCACCATGCCGGCGAGCGCGCCCGAGATCGCCATGCCCAGCACCAGCTGCCGTCCCACGGCGATGCCGCCATAGGCCGCCGCGTCGGGGTTGGCGCCGGTGACGCGAAGCT
The DNA here is from genome assembly GCA_035544375.1 of Thermoanaerobaculia bacterium. Lineage (GTDB taxonomy): Bacteria > Acidobacteriota > Thermoanaerobaculia > Multivoradales > UBA5704 > JASLEW01. The sequence continues at coordinate 1,629 of DATKFK010000943.1, read as the reverse complement.
CGTAGCCCCAGCGCGTTCGCCACAGCAGCACGTAGACCAGCGCGCAGGCGGCGAGCGCCGCCGGGAAGGCGAGGTTGAGCGGGATGCGCGCCGGCAGGCCGGGCAGCAGGGAGCCGAGCCGCGCCAGGTGCGCCCCGGCGCCGATCGGCCGGGTCTCGAGGATGGGGTCTCCCGGCTGCCGGTAGCGATGCGCGGTCAGGTAGCCGGCGATCGCGACGGCGATGAAGTTGAGCATGATGGTGGTGATCACCTCGTGGGCGCCGAAGCGCGCCTTGAGGACGCCCGGCAGGGCACCCCAGGCGCCGCCGGCGGCGATGGCGGCGGCCCCGGCGAGCGGCGCCAGCAGCCAGGACGGCAGCCCGGCGCCGGCGATGCCGACCCAGGCGGCGGCGAAGGCGCCGGCGTAGAGCTGCCCCTCGGCGCCGACGTTGAACAGGCCGGTGCGGAAGGCGACGGCGACCGCCAGCCCGGTGAAGAGGAGCGGCGTGGCATAGAACAACGTGTAGCCGATGCCGTCGGGCCACGACAGGGCGCTGCCGAGCAGCAGCCCGTAGACGGCGACGGGGTCGTCGCCGACCGCGGCGATCAGCAGGGCGCCGGCGGCGAAGGCGGCGAGCAGCGCGAGCAGCGGCGCGCGGGCCGGCGCCAGGCGGGCGGCCCACGGCGCCAGCCGCGCCAGCGCCGGCGCCAGCCGCGCCCGGACCCGGGCGCGCCCTCGCGGGCCGCCGCCAGCGGCCGCGCTCATCCCGGCGCTCCCGCAGCGGCCGTCTCGCCGGTCATCAGCAGTCCCACCGCCGCGGCCGTGGCGTGCGCCGGGTCCAGCTCTCCCGCCACCCTGCCGCGGTGCAGCACCAGCAGGCGGTCGGCGAGGGCCATCAGCTCCTCGAGCTCGGACGACACCAGCAGCACCGCGCAGCCGGCGTCGCGCAGCGCCAGGATCTGGCGGTGGATGAGGGCGCTGCCGCCGAGGTCGACGCCGCGGGTGGGCTGCGCCAGAAGCAGCAGCCGCGGCGGCAGCGACAGCTCGCGCCCGACCACCAGCTTCTGCTGGTTGCCGCCGGAGAGCTCGCCGGCCCGCAGGCCGACCGCCGCCGGGCGCACCGCGAAGCGCGCCAGGATCGCCGCGGCACGCCGCCGGATCGCCGCGCGGTCGAGCCAGCCGTGGAGCGGTCCGACCGCCGCGGGGGGACGGTCGTGGACGCCGAGGATCGAGTTCTCGGCCAGGTCGAGGGCGAGCAGCAGGCCGTAGAGGGCGATGGGGTCGTCGCCGACCGCCGCGATCAGCAGCCCGCCGGCAGCGAGGGCCGCCAGCAGCGCGAGCAGCGGCGCGAGCACCGGTCCCAGGCGCGCCAGCGCCGTCACGCTCCCCCGCCCTCGCCGGTCATCATCAGCCCTACCTCCTCCACCGTGGCGCGCGCCGGGTCCAGCTCGCCCGCGACCCGGCCGCGGTGGAGGACCAGGAGCCGGTCGGCCAGCGTCATCAGCTCCTCGAGCTCGGACGACACCAGCAGCACCGCGCAGCCGCCGTCCCGCAGCGCGACGAGGTGGCGGTGAATGAGCTCGCTGCCGCGGAGGTCCACGCCCCGGGTGGGCTGGGCGGCGAGCAGCAGCCGTGGCGGCAGCGACAGC
>DATKFK010000942.1:0-2103 GCA_035544375.1 Thermoanaerobaculia bacterium | reverse complement strand
AGGCTGCCGGCGCGCTCGATGGCCACCGCCAGGGCCCGCATCGCATCGTAGGCGGTGGCAGGGTACCAGGAGTCGGGAGCATGACCAGTGAATGCCTTGTAACGCGTCACGAATTGCTTGACCTGCGGGTAGGGCAGCTTGTCGGACCACCAGATGCCGGCGAAGATGTAGTTGGTGGCGTCGCCCAGCGCCTTGCGGGCGTCTGCCTCCGGTCCGCGCGCGCCGTAGCTGATCATCTGGTGGTACATGCCGGTCTGCACGTACTGCCGGTGCATGGTGATGTAATCCTGCAGGTGTGCGTCGGCGAGGAAAATGTCGGCGTGCGCGGTCTTGACCTTCTGCAACAATCCCGAGAAGTCCGGCGAGCCGAGGTCGAATTTCTCGCTGAACACCACGGTGAAGTAGCCGGGGTGCGCATGGTTCCACTTCTCGATGCCTTTTTCGTAATCGACGCCGTGATCGGTGTTCTCGAGCGCCAGGGCCAGCTTCAGCCCCTTGTGGAGCTTGCCGCGGTCCACCAGTCCGCCCAGGAACTCCGCTGTCGTGAAGCCCAGGAGGTCGGTCGGGCTCAGGGTGCCGAAAATCCACTGATAACCGCGGCTGAAGATGGTCGAGGCCGCCGCGCCGGTAGTGATCCAGGGGGTCTGGTACCGATCGGGCATCACCGACTCGGCCTCTCCCAGCGCTGTCGAGTAGCCGCCGAGCACGGCGATGACGCCGTCGGCGGTCATGGCGCGCTCGACCAGGCCGGAGGACTTCGCCTGGTCGGAACCGTCGTCGTAGAAGACCTCCCGCACCGGCACCTTCTTGCCGAGCTTCTTGACGAAGATGCCGCCGGCCTGGTTGATCTCGTGGATGGCCAGCTCGACGCCCTCACGCTGATACTGGCCCGGCTTCGCCTCCCGTCCGCTGATGGGCAGCACGACGCCGACGGCGATGCTCGCCGAATCGGCCTGGGCGAGCAGGCTGGCGGCGACGCCGGCCGCCAGTGCCGACGCGATCAGGATGCACGTCAGTTTCTTGACGGGACGCCTCGTGGGACGGCTCATACGCTGGCCTCCGAAGTCTGTGTGGATCGTTGGGCGCAAACTTACAACTTTGCGGGCGATTCGGCTAGGAGGGCGGGCGGTGGTGCGGAGGTCTACCCGGCCTCTCCGGTCGCCGCGGCCGCGCCGGCCGCGCCGGCCTCGGGCAGGGTCGCCCCATGCTCGCGCAGCAGCTCGAGGAAGGCCGCCTCGTCGAGGATCGGGACCCCCAGGCGCTTGGCGTTGTCTGCCTTCGATCCAGCCTCGGCCCCCACCACCACGTAGTCCGTCGCCTTGCTCACCGAGCCGGTGACGCGGGCGCCGAGCGCCTCGGCCAGCGCCTGGGCCTCGTGCCGCGGCAGGCGTTCGAGCGCCCCGGTGAAGACGAGCTTCTTGCCGGCCAGGGGCTGGCCGGCTCCCGCGCCCGCCGCGTCCGCTCCGGCCGTCCCGCCGCCGGACCCGGCCGGCGCCGCGGCCCCACCACCCGCGCCGCCGGCGGCCGCGCCCGCCGCGCCCGCCGCTCCCGCCGCCGCGGCGGGCATCGCGGGCATCGGCGGCGCCTCGATCAGCCGCACCCGCCCCAGCAGCGCGTCGAGGATGGCGCCGTTCTGCGGGTCGCCGAAGAAGGCGACGATCTGCTCCGACATGCGCGGCCCGACGCCCCGCACCTCCTGCAGCGCCTCGGCGCCCGCGTTGCGCAGCGCCGCGAAGCCGCCGAAGTGCCGGGCGAGGTCGCGGGCGACCGCCGACCCGACCTCCGGAATGCCCAGGCCGTAAAGGAACCGCGCCAGCTCGACGTGCGCGGCGCGCCCCAGCGCCTCGACCAGCTTCTGCGACGACTTCTCGGCAAAGCCCGTCAGCCCAAGCAGCTGCTCCGCCCGCAGGTCGAAGAGGTCGGGCAGCTGCCGCACCAGCTCCTCGGCGACCAGCAGCTTGGCGGTCTCGTCGCCCAGGCCCTCGATGTCCAGCGCCCCGCGCGAGGCGAAGTGGACGATGCGTCCGGTCAGCTGCGCCGAGCACTGGAAGGCGTTGGGGCAGACGGTGAACGGCCCCCTCTCGACGAGCGGCGTGCCGCAGG